>NZ_JBBYHU010000015.1:0-75862 GCF_038289905.1 Flavobacterium flavipallidum
AAAATGCAAAATTATTGGTCGTGTATTTTCTGTAATTAACAGACAAACTCCATACATAAACACCTATAAATTTGCCTGTTAATTTTTAAAATTTTACTTGTTTTTTATCATAGAATGCGCTAACGAATATCTACAAGTCCGAGCCATCGGGATTAACTTCGTCTAATTACATTTCGTGAATAGTATTAATATTTACTCAAATATTCTGGAGTTGCCAAAGAACTATTTTTAACGTTATCTGGTATTGGAGTTTTCCAATAATCAAACCCCTGAGTTTTTAAATAAACTACCAATTTCATCTTTTCCTTATAATCTTTAGTATTCAAATCAAAAGTTAACTCTCTAAGTCTATATAAAATTTCATAATCTCCTGGATGAAATTTTGATTTTTTAGGATATTTAAGTTTTCTAAAATCAACCTTTTGGTCGAATATTAAATAATTAACAGTTTTTATGCGTCTATAAACTAACGCTTGTTCTAAAGGAGAATTCAAAGAAGTGCCAATCGCCCCCCCCAGTCTATAACTCGAGTAAAATGTGGATTAGCACCAGCTTCAACCAATATTTTTACATTATCAAATTTAGGCCATTTAGCAGCCTCAATTAAAGGGGTACTCGATTGTGCTTTTGAGGAATACAAATTTACGTCAGCTCCCTTCTTAATTATGTATTTTAAAGTTTCTAAACTTTCTGGTAAACTATTGTAAACTGGCGAATTAAGATCAATAATAATGGCATTACCATTTTTGTCCATCAGGTTTGGGTTTAAGCCTTTGTTTACAAGTTTGCGTATGGCAAACATATTATTAGTTCTTAGGGCAAATTGTCCTATGGTCATCCCAAATTTCTCGTCTTGAAAGTTGATGTATTCTTTCGGTAAAGCATCAATGAGTCGAGAAATTTTTTCCTTGTTTCTAAACCAGATAGCTCCAGATAGGGTCTCAGCCAAATCATACAAAGGTGTCCCGTAGAATAAGGCTGGATTTTTCCCTCGTAAAATTTCGCCCCAAACATCCTTTTCACTGGCTTCAGAGTATTTAATTTCAGGAACTTCTTTTGCCCATTTGTCTTTTTGAATTTTAGAAGTGTATAGATAAGCTATAATAACTACTAAAATTATTAATATTAGATTAATATGTTTTTTATTCATTACATTAATATTAATTTCCGACCGAACAGATTTACCACAATCGCTAGCGCAGGTATTTACCTGTGTTCGCAAAGATTGGTGTTTTCAAAACAAATCTAATAAAAAACAACAAGTAACGATCGGTTTTTGTAGTATTTTTCTAAAATAAAAAAGCTACGAACCTAATCATAGCTTTGTGTATTTTTTGTCAAAACAGTATTTATTTTTCTTGTTATCCTAAGCTTTCTTCAAACAGCGTAATGTCAATCGCATTTTTCACATCGTAATCGCCAATTTTAGTACGACGTAACGCAGTAAGGTGTGAACCAGAATCTAGGGCTTTTCCAAAATCATAGGCAAGGGAACGAATGTACGTTCCTTTGCTGCATAATACTCTAAAATCGATTTCAGGCAATGCAATTCGGGTGATTTCAAATTCGTGAATGGTGGTTTTTCGGCTGGCAATTTCCACTTCTTCACCGGCGCGGGCGTGTTCGTACAAGCGTTTTCCATCTTTTTTGATAGCAGAAAAAATAGGTGGCTTTTGGTCAATTTCGCCTAAAAATTGCTTTACCGTTTCGTGAATTAAAGCTTCGTCGATGTGTTCTGTTGGGAAAGTCGCATCAATTTCAGTTTCTAAATCATAAGAAGGTGTGGTAGCGCCAATGTAGAAAGTTCCTGTGTATTCTTTTGCTTGCCCTTGAAGTTCGGCTATTTTTTTGGTGAATTTCCCAGTGCAAATTAATAGCAGTCCGGTTGCCAAAGGATCTAAAGTTCCGGCATGACCAATTTTGAATTTTTTAGGCAATCCTACTTTGTTAATCAGCAGGTATTTTAATTTGTTCACCGCTTGAAACGAACTCCACTGCAAAGGTTTGTCCATCAATAAAACCTGTCCTTCTAAATATTCTTCCTTTGTCATTAGATAACCGTCAATGGGTGAATGAAATAATGAATAATCAACAAAATAAGTCCGGCTGCGATACGGTAGTAACC
Organism: Flavobacterium flavipallidum; assembly: GCF_038289905.1. Taxonomy (NCBI): domain Bacteria; kingdom Pseudomonadati; phylum Bacteroidota; class Flavobacteriia; order Flavobacteriales; family Flavobacteriaceae; genus Flavobacterium; species Flavobacterium flavipallidum. The sequence goes on from NZ_JBBYHU010000015.1 coordinate 2,126, forward strand.
AAAAACTTTGAAGCCTTTTTTACTTAAATAACCAATGAAAGATTTAATGGCTAACATAGCCACGATGAAAGCTACAATATTTCCGATAACCAAAAGGTTGATTTGGTCGTGAGTTAACACATAACCGTCTTTGTAAAAATCATAACATTTTTTAGCGGTAGCACCAAACATTGTTGGCACAGCAAGGAAAAATGAAAATTCGGCGGCGGCAGTTCTGGAAAGTTTTTGAGACATTCCCCCAACGATGGACGCACCACTACGGGAAACTCCCGGAATCATGGCGAAACATTGGAAGAAGCCAATTTTTAAAGCTCTGGAGTAGGTGATTTCGGTGTCATCTGAATTATTAAACCAATCATCTACTTTGAGCAGGATGATTCCGCCTATTAATAACGAAATGGCAACAGTAACCGGGTTTTCTAATAAAGTATCGATTTTTTTGCTGAAAAGCAAACCAAAAACGACTGCCGGAATAAAAGCTACCAATAATTTGAAATAGAAATCAAAAGACTGGAAAAAACGCTTGAAATACAAAACCAAAACCGAAAGGATAGCACCTAACTGAATGACGATTGTGAAAAGCTTCGTAAAATCATCATGAGCTATTCCGTAAAAAGAAGAGGCAATAATCATGTGTCCTGTTGATGAAACAGGCAGGAATTCGGTAATTCCTTCAATAATAGCAAGAACAATTGATTGGATGGTGTTCATTGTGTAGTATTCAGTATTCAGCGTTCAGTATTCAGTTTGTCAGCTTGTTCCGAAATTTCGGGAGTCGAAGCTTTTTCTAACTAAAACTTCTAACTGTTTATTTTGTTTTTTTGAAAATTGAATAAATGGTGATTCCAAAACCAATTAAAACAGTTGTTGGTGCTAATCGGATTCTTCTAAAGTCAAAAATAGCATCGCTGTACACTTTCGGATCATCGCTTCCACCACCTGACATTAGAATAAAACCAAGGGCAATTACTCCAATTCCGATAAAAAGGAATTTGTAATTTACTTTATCAAATAAGAATTCTTGTTTGTTATTTTCCATTTTATTGAGAGGAACGAAGTATTCTCATTCCTTATTTTTTAAGTTATTTTCTAATTCTAAAATTAATAAAGATCGTCAGTTCTTAAGTTTAAGAAACGTTGTGTGGCAAAATGCGTACTTAACCAGGTGATTAAAACTCCAAAACCAAAAACGGCAATGAACACAAGTAAAATAAGTCCTTTATCCTCAAGAATTCCTAAATCAGGAAAATTAGTTTGTACATAAGATAAGAGTCCGATTAATGCCAAGATGGCTAAAGCAGCTCCTAACATTCCAAGTCTTACACTACGCATTACAAATGGTTTTCTGATAAAAGATTTGGTTGCGCCAACCATTTGCATGGTTTTGATAATAAAACGGTTCGAATATATAGATAAGCGTAGCGAACTGTTGATTAATAAAACCGCGATAAAAGTAAGGAAGCAACTGATGATTAAAATCCACATACTTACTTTTTTGATGTTGTCGTTTACTAGATTTACTAACTGTTTATCGTAAACAATATCTGAAATCATTGCGTTTTTAGCGCGCAATTGACGTTCAATTTTAGCCACACTGTCTTTTTCAACATAATCAGCTTTGATATGGATATCGTAAGAGTTTTGCAAAGGATTTTCGCCTAAGAAAGTCAGGAAATCTTCGCCAATAATATCTGTGTGTAATTTAGCAGCATCATCTTTACTTACATAAACAATTTGTTTTGCAAACGGTGCTCTTTTTAATTCAGCACCAAAACTTTTCAGAATCGTATCATTGGCTTCGTTTTTAAAGAAAACCGTCATGGCGATTTTTTCTTTAAAGTCGTCAGCTAATTTTTTAGAATTGATAATAAAAAGTCCTAATGTTCCTAGTAAAAACAATACCAGGAAGATACTTAAAACTACCGAAAAATAAGAGGAAATTAACCTGCGTTTTTGAAACTTATCAAATGAAGAACTCATAGTTTATTTTTATTATGGGGTAAAAATAATAAAGAATTTCTTTATATGAAGTTAATAACGTTCAAAGTTTTTATTTTCTTATAGTTTACAGAGGTGTTTTTTGAAAAAAAGTGGTGGCAATTTTAGGTTAAAAGTAATTTTAAACCGGCAATTGTTAGTCCGGCAGCCAAAAGGTATTTTAGTGTTTTGGAGTTGAATTTTTGGCTTCCAAAATAGGATCCCAATAAACCACCAATGATAGTGGCGACAACCGCAATTTGTAAATCAGAACCAAGATTAAAACCTCCTTTTTGAATTTGTCCATACAGTCCTGAAAGGGAGTTGACAAAAATAAATAAAGCCGAAACAGCAGCGGTTTCCTTAAGTTTTGACCATCGCATTAATAGCATTAAAGGGCTTAGGATGATGCCACCGCCAATTCCTAAAAGTCCCGAAAGGAGTCCGATACTTCCGCCCGAAAAAAGCCCTGCCCATAATGGGATTTCTTTGTTGGGTTCGTTTTTTTCCTCAAATTGATATACTAATCGGATTATTGAAATGAATAAACAAAGTCCTAATATTTTTTTATAAATAGCATCTGGTAAACTCATTGTGCCTCCCCAAAAAGCCATTGGAATACTTGCAATTACAAAAGGCAAAAACAGTTTTAATTTAAAAAAACCAGCTCGATAAAAACCTATAAATGAGAATAAGGAAACGGCTAAATTCATTACCAAGGCAGATTGTTTCATCAAGATGGGACTAACGCCTGTTATAGCCATAACAGCCATATAGCCACTGGCACCTCCATGACCTACTGAAGAATATACAAAGGCAACAATGGCCAGGGCAAGTAATAAAAGAATAGAATTGAATTCCATAAGAAATTTTTTGCTGATTTTGTAAAGGTCTATTATTTCTTAAAATTGAATAGTTCCGGTTTAAAAGTGACCATCAAGTAGCTCCAAACCGGAATGATGTTGCTGTTTCCTGTTTTAAGTGTTTCCATGCTTTTTTCGGCTGCCATATAGGAGAAACCAAAATCAATCATAGTGAAATTGTTGTATTTGTAGTGTAATGATAAGTCGTTTTCAAATCCTAAATAAGGATGAATGCTGTTGTTCAGATTGTTTTTTACGTTATTTTGCAGGTAAAACAAATGAAAGTCGGAGCGCAAACTAAGTTTTGGGTTCAGATCATAAATAAGATGCAGGTACGGATTGATTAATCCTCCGTTTTTTAAATCGGAAGGGAATGTTGTAAAATAATCCATGTTTCCCATAAAACGCCATGCTACTCCGTAAAGTGGAACAAATGATTTCGAGATTTCACTTGGTTTATCGGCATTGTCCCCACTCATGAATTCAGCTCCTAAACGGCTGGTTAGTTTTTTTGTTTTCAACTGGATTTCTGGCTGGAAATAATAAGCCGAAATTCTATTTCCGGCCTGTAATTGTCCGTATTGATAGTAACCACTCAATGTTACGTATAAATTTCCTTTTTCAAAATCAAATCTTCCTCCCGAAGTGGCACGAGTGTAAAGGGTGTTCGTATTTGTTTTACTTTGATAGCTATCCGCAGCATTGATAGTTGTTAAGCTAAAATGATCGTTCAGTTTTGCTTTTAAATAATGCACATTTAACAACTTATAGTTCGTAAATGTGGTTGGCGAAAAATCAGTTTCAAAAATACGTTCAGCTGTTTGATTGAAAGCTGTAATGAATTCCGAATGAATCTTACTGTTTTCATAAATCAGGTTGATTCCGTCATGTGCTCTTGCTGCCTGACTCCAGTTGGCTGCCGAGAAAAGTCTTCCGTTATCCAATTCTACTTTTTGACGACCTATTCGAAGCGAAAAATGATCAGAAAGTCCCGTTTCTGCATAAGCTTCAAAAACATTAAAAGAACCTGTGGTAGAAGTTTGTCCGTATTGTCCCCAAACGCGAAGATCCTGGACAGAAGTGTGAAATTTGAATTTCGGTTGGCTGTAATTAAAATACAATCGGCTCCTTTGAGTGACAAAATAAGCGGCTTTGGTATCGGCAGTTCTCAATTGTCTGTAACCGTCACGATATTCTGCTCGGGGTCTGAATTCTAATCCAATGGAAAAGTTTTTGTTTTCAGAATTGACTTTTTGATTTACAATCGGAAGAGCCATTATCGAATCGGCTTCTCTTTGAGTAATGAGTTTTTTTTGTAACAGTAAGTTGGCTAAGGACGAATTGTCTTGTGCTGCTGTTTTTTCGAAAAAGAAAAAGCTTAATGTAGTTAGAAAGCAGAGCAGAGCAGTTTTTTTCATAAAAAAATATTTGTGGAAAATGTCCTTTAAAACAGACTGCAAAAATAAGTATTCTTACTTAGGATTCAATTGCTTATTGATTTATTTCTTCTTTTCCATAAATAACTTTGGTGCAATGTGCAATAAACGTAAATTTGCGACTTGTTTTTAAAGTTTCTAAAACTCTAAATAATTTTAAATGAGAAAAATATTAATTGGTTTTCTGTTTTTGTTTTCTGTTTCTATTTTTTCACAAGATTTGAAGTATGGAGTAGTTGTAGGTGCAAATTCTTACGACCTTGAAATTAAAGGGCCTATAATTGCTGCCTCAGGTATTAGTCTTTTTAATATTGGTGGATTTGCTGATTATAGAATTAAGGATCGTTTGGGGGTTAAAACACATTTGATTTATAATACTACAACCGAGTATGATTATTATTACTACAATCCTCCAACCGATATGAGGGGTTTATTTGATTCAGCTAAATTGAAAACTCTCCAACTACATTCTTTTTTAAAGTATGATGTTAAACGAGATTATAATAAAGGGTTTTATTTATTAGGTGGACTTAGAATGACAAATGTTTTAGAAGCTAAATCTGATACAGATGAAAATTTAAACGGGTTTTATAAAAAAGTTAATTTTGGTGGTTTGTTTGGGTTTGGTACTACTTTTTTGAAAAATTTTAGTTTTGAATTAGTAGGTGATTTCAGTTTAACTAAGACAATTAATATGGATGACAGTAAACCAAAAAACTTGGGGTGTTACGCAAATATTTTATTTAACATAGAGCCTTTATTTAATCATTCAAACTAATTTATTAATCCTTTTTTTAAAAAAAATAAAAAGATTATTTACAATACATGAAATACAATCCGAACGAAATTGAAGCCAAATGGCAAAAATACTGGGCTGACAATAAAACTTTTGCAGCCTCTAATACTTCCGAAAAACCAAAACATTACGTTTTAGATATGTTTCCTTATCCATCGGGAGCGGGCTTGCACGTAGGGCATCCGCTGGGTTATATTGCATCGGATGTGTATTCCCGTTTCAAGAGACATCAGGGTTTTAATGTATTGCACCCAATGGGTTACGACAGTTTTGGATTGCCGGCTGAGCAATATGCGATTCAAACAGGGCAGCGTCCTGAAGATACAACCCGCGTAAACATTGACGGAGGTGTTGATAAAGAAGGAAATCAAATTGCAGGTTACAGAAAGCAATTGGACAAAATAGGATTTTCATTCGATTGGGATCGTGAAGTACGTACTTCTAATCCAGATTATTACAAACATACCCAGTGGATTTTTATCCAGTTATTTAATTCCTGGTATAATAAAACGACTGACAAAGCTGAGGATATTTCGACCTTGATTGCTCTTTTCGAAAAAGAAGGAAATGCTAATGTAAATGCAGTTTGTGACGATAATATTGCTGCATTTTCGGCTGCTGAATGGAATGCTTTCGCAAAAGACGAGCAGGAGAAAATCCTTTTACAATATAGATTAACGTACTTGGCAGAAACAGAAGTCAACTGGTGTCCGGGATTGGGAACGGTTTTGGCAAATGACGAAATTGTAAACGGAGTTTCGGAGCGTGGTGGTTTTCCGGTTGTTCGTAAAAAAATGACCCAATGGAGCATGCGAATTTCTGCTTATGCAGAACGTTTACTGCAAGGTTTGGATACAATTGACTGGAGCGAATCGATTAAAGAATCACAAAGAAACTGGATTGGAAAATCGGTTGGTGCGATGGTTTCTTTTGCGGTGAAACCTCACCCCCAGCCCCTCTCCAGCGGAGAGGGGAGTCAGGCTGTTGAAAAGGGATACATGACAGCCAATGTTTCGATTGCAAATCAATTAGTAGCTAATGCAAGAGAAAATCGAAAGAATCCAACAGAAGCGGAAAATGTACTTTGGCAGGAAGTTCGAAATTCAAACTTAGGTTATAAAATTCGAAGACAACATTATATTGGCAATTTCATAGTTGATTTTGTTTGTTTGGAGAAAAAGTTAATTATTGAAGTTGACGGAGGATATCACGATACAAAAGAACAAATTGAATTAGATGGAGAACGTACTTTAGAGTTAGAGCAAAAACATCTTTATAAAGTAATTCGTTTTACCAATGAAGAAGTTTTAAGTGACATAAAATCAGTTTTATCGAAGATAAAAGAAGAATTGAGTTTGCGAAATTCTTATAACACCAGCGATACACAAGCTCCCCTCTCCGCTGGAGAGGGGCTGGGGGTGAGGTATATTGACGTATTCACAACCCGTCCTGATACTATTTTCGGAGTAACATTCATGACTTTGGCGCCGGAACATGAATTGGTAGCTCAAATTACAACTCCAGAGCAAAAAGCGGCTGTTGAAGCTTATATTGAAAAAACTTCAAAACGTTCGGAACGTGAACGTATGGCTGATGTAAAAACCATTTCGGGAGTATTTACAGGTGCTTATGCCGAACATCCGTTTACCAAAGAAGCTATTCCGGTTTGGATTGGTGATTATGTGTTGGCGGGTTACGGAACAGGTGCTGTAATGGCGGTTCCTTGCGGCGATGAAAGAGATTATGCTTTTGCTAATTTCTTCAAAGGACAAAACGGAATGCCTGAGATTAAAAATATTGTTGACAAAGATGTTTCGGAAGCTGCTTTTGGCGGGAAGGAAGGATTCCAATTAGTGAATTCCGATTTCTTAAACGGCATGGGTTACAAAGACGGAACTCAAAAAGTAATTGCCGAATTAGAAAAAATCAATCAGGGTTACGGGAAAATCAATTACCGTTTGCGTGATGCGGTTTTCTCCCGCCAGCGTTATTGGGGAGAGCCATTCCCTGTGTATTATGTAAATGGTCTTCCAAAAATGATTGAAGCACAGCATTTGCCAATCATTTTACCGGAAGTAGAGAAATATTTACCAACAGAAGACGGTTTGCCTCCATTAGGAAATGCGGCTGTTTGGGCTTGGGATTCTGAAAAGTTGTCGGTTGTCGGTTGTGAGTTGATAGATAATGTGACTGTTTTTCCATTGGAATTAAATACCATGCCGGGTTGGGCAGGAAGTTCCTGGTATTGGATGCGTTATATGGATGCGGGGAATGAAAACGAATTTGCAAGTCAGGAAGCTTTGAAATATTGGGAATCTGTGGATTTATACATTGGCGGAAGCGAGCACGCAACCGGGCACTTATTGTATTCCCGTTTTTGGAACAAATTCTTAAAAGACAAAGGTTTTGCGCCAACAGAAGAGCCGTTCAAAAAACTGATCAATCAGGGAATGATTTTGGGAACGAGTGCTTTTGTTTACAGAATCGAAGGAACGAATAGTTTTGTTTCTAAGAATAAAATTGGAGATCATAAAGTACAGCCAATTCATGCTGATGTTTCAATTGTAAATGCTTCAGATGAATTGGATATTGAAAAATTTAAAGCCTGGAGAGAAGATTATGCGAATGCAGAATTCATTTTAGACGAAAACGGAAAATACATCGTTGGTCGTGAGGTTGAAAAAATGTCGAAATCTAAATACAATGTAGTTACTCCGGATGCTATTTGTGCGGAATATGGTGCCGATACCTTGCGTTTATACGAAATGTTCTTAGGGCCATTGGAACAGGCAAAACCTTGGAATACGGCTGGTATTTCGGGAGTTTTTGGCTTCCTGAAAAAATTATGGCGTTTGTATTTTGATGATAATGGTTTGATTGTAAATAACGACGAGCCAACAAAAGACAACTTAAAATCATTACACAAAACCATAAAGAAAGTAGCAGAAGATATTGAAGGATTCTCTTTCAATACTTCGGTTTCTCAGTTTATGATTTGTGTCAACGAATTGTCAACTCAAAACTGTCATTCCCGTGCTATTTTAGAACCGTTGGCTATTGTGATTTCGCCTTATGCACCGCATATTGCAGAAGAATTATGGAGTTTGTTGGGTAATGAAGGTTCGATTGCAACGGTAGTTTTCCCAGTTTTCGAACCAAAACATTTAGTAGAATCAGAGAAAGAATATCCGGTTTCGTTTAACGGAAAAATGCGTTTTACTATCAAATTGCCTTTGGATTTAACCAAGGAACAAATTGAGGAAATCGTAATGAAAGACGAAAGAACTCAAAAACAATTAGACGGCAGAACGCCAAATAAAGTAATTATCGTTCCGGGGAAAATCATCAATTTGGTTGGATAACCAAATAAATTCCATCCCGATAGCTATCGGGATAAAAATTCCAAATTCCAATGACAGCATGTTAATTGGAATTTGGAATTTTTGCTTTTGCTGTTTCCTATTGTTATTGTGTTTTCTTAGCTGGAATTTGGGATTTAAAATTTGGATTTTTTTTAACAGCTGTCAAATTGGCATTTTTGTAATTTGGTTTAGAATTTGCGGATTCTATTTAAAATTTGAAACTAAAAATATAAACAGATATGGGAAGTGGTTATTTAATTCTGGCGGGAGCAATTATGTTGTTCAGCTGGTTGGTAAGTTCGAGGTTAAAGAGCAAGTTTGAGCATTATTCGCAGTTGCATTTGCAAAATAATATGAGTGGTGCCGAAATTGCTACTAAAATGCTTCATGATAACGGCATTTATGATGTTCGTGTGATTTCGACTCCGGGACAATTAACGGATCATTATAATCCGGTGGATAAAACGGTGAATTTGAGTGAGTCTGTATATAATCAAAGAAATGCTGCTGCGGCTGCAGTTGCAGCACACGAATGTGGTCATGCGGTACAACATGCTGTGGGTTATGAATGGCTGACGATGCGTTCTAAATTAGTTCCTTTTGTAAATGTGGCCTCTTCCTACATGCAATGGATTTTATTAGCAGGAATTATGATGCTGAAAACATTTCCAGGATTGTTGCTAATTGGGATAATATTGTTTGCGGCAACTACTTTGTTTTCGATTATTACTTTACCGGTAGAATATGATGCTAGTAATCGTGCTTTGGCTTGGTTAAAAAATAAAAATATGCTGAATCCTGCCGAATATTCGGGAGCGGAAGATTCTTTGAAATGGGCTGCCAGAACGTATGTGGTAGCGGCTCTAGGTTCTATTGCTACCTTGTTGTATTATTTGTCTATTTATTTGGGCGGAAACAGAAGGAACTAAAAAATAAAATTCCAATCCCGATAGTTATCGGGATAAAATTCCAAATTCCAATAACAATACGTTGCTTGGGATTTGGAATTTTTTTATTGAATATTGCTTTTATTCAGGCATATTTTGTTGTTGCCATTGAACTAAAAGTGCAACCTGCTCATCTGTTAAAGCTGGTTTTTTATTCATTGGAGGCATGAATTTACGATCTTCTTTAGGTAATTTAACGCGGGCAATAATTGAGGCAATATGTTCTTTTACTTGAGCGTAGTTTTCAAAAGGTTCTTTTCGGCCTTGAGGTGGCATATGGCACGGTGTACAACTATTTTCGATGATTGGTTTTACATCGTTAGTGTAAGTAATTTTTTTTACATCAACATAGTCTTTGTTTTTTTTGGCCGAACTACAATTGCTAAGTACAGCTGCTAAAGGAATCATCAATGCAATAATTTTGAATTTGTTCATAAATATAATATTAAAGTTGGTTTTGTTTTTAAGACCTCAAAAAAGGATTTGGGTTTAATTTGATTTTAAAATTAATTTCGAAACTGGAATAAAAAAAGCCGCGAAACTCGCGGCTTAAATATATGTAAAAAGTTAGCTATTATTTAGCTTTATTTACTTCATTAATGTATTTTTCCAATGCCATAGTCATCGAAGGTGTTCCTGGTGCCGGAGCCATTATGTCTACTCTTAGTCCGTGGTCTAAAGCTTCTTTTTGAGTTGTTGGTCCAAAAACAGCAATTCTGGTGTTGTTTTGTTGAAAGTCAGGGAAGTTTTTGTATAATGATTTGATTCCTGTAGGACTAAAGAAAGCCAAAACATCATAATATACATCGGCTAAATCAGAAAGGTCACTCATTACAGTTCTGTAAAAAGTAGCCTGTGTCCAATCAACTTTTAAGTTATTTAAAGTTTGAGGTGCATCTGCATTTAACTGGTCAGAAGCAGGTAGTAAAAATTTCTCGTCTTTGTATTTTTTAATCAAAGGAGCCATGTCAGCAAAATCTTTTGCGCCAACATAAATTTTACGTTTTCTGTAGACTACATATTTTTGTAAATAGAAAGCAATTGCTTCTGATTGACAAAAGTATTTTAAACCTTCCGGTACTTTATAACGCATTTCTTCAGCAACTCTAAAGAAGTGGTCAACAGCATTACGGCTTGTTAAAATAATAGCTGAATAATTGTTAAGGTCAACTTTTTGTAGTCTGATTTCCTTTGCGCTTACTCCTTCGACATGAATAAAAGGTCTGAAATCAATTTTGATTTTATGTTTCTGTTGGAGTTCAAAGTAAGGTGAGTTCTCTACTTTAGGCTCTGGTTGCGATACCAAAATTGTTTTCACTTTCATATTTTAACATTTTTCTAAGCGCTCCCTTTTGTAAACAAATAATACATGAAAAAATAGGGAGCTATTTCGAGAGTGCAAAGATATAAAATAAAATAAAACAACTTACTGAATATTAAATTTTGATATTTTTTTATAGAAAGACAATAAGTTACTATGCTTAGCATTAGTATAATGGCGATTATTGCTATAGGAATATTCTGTGATACAGCGTTGTAATAAAACAAAACAATGTTGATAGGAAGAATTATAATTCCTATGTAGGTTCGGTAAGTGATTTTCTGAAGGTTAAATTGCTCTACAAATTCCTCAATATTGAAGGTTGTCGCTATAATTTTTTCGACTAAAAACTTCGATAAAATGAAAAAAATGATGAAAGTAATTATTTGGATGTACAGAATCCAATCGGTCTTTGAACCATAGCCAAAAATACTGAGACAAATTTGAATAAAAAAAGCAAATGAGATGACCTGAACAAAAAATAAGGAGATGGTAAAACTGCTTTTAAGCTGGCTACTATCACGATAGACTTTAGAATATTTATCTGAAAAAATTAAATTGATAAAATCACCAAAGCGATTTCCGTAAACCGCTTTTGTAACGGCAATAATTCCAAAGGCTAAAACAAACAAAACCGTTGCCCAGTCTTTGCTTTCGGTAATTCTTGGATGTAGAAGATATTCTGTCATAGTGGAGCAAAATTAGTAAAATTTTGTATCAATATTTTTATTATAATTTTATTATGGAACAAATGCTATAAAAAGGTTACTTTTGCGGTGAAATTTCTAGAAATATGAATAATTGCATAGTTATAATTCCTACCTATAACGAAATTGAAAATATAGAAAGTATCATTAGGGCTACGCTTTCACAACACAAACATTTTCATGTTCTTATAGTGGATGATAATTCACCTGATCATACGGCTGATAAGGTAAGATTGTTGCAAACGGAATTTGAAGGACGCTTATTTTTAGAAAGCCGTAAACAAAAATCAGGTTTAGGAACAGCTTACGTTCATGGATTTAAGTGGGCATTGGCTCATGGCTATGAATTTGTTTTTGAAATGGATGCTGATTTTTCACATAATCCGCATGATTTAGAAAAGCTTTACAATGCTTGTCATTTTGGAGATGCCGATTTGGCTATAGGTTCACGCTATGTAACGGGAGTAAATGTGGTCAATTGGCCATTGAACAGAGTGTTGCTTTCTTATTTTGCTTCAGTTTATGTGCGCATGATTACCGGAATGGAAATACATGATGCAACAGCTGGATTCGTTTGTTACAAAAGGGAAGTTTTGGAAAAAATTAACCTTGACAAAATTAGATTCGTAGGTTATGCGTTTCAGATAGAGATGAAATACCGTACTTTTTGCAATAATTTTAAAATTTCTGAAGTTCCAATCATTTTTACCGATAGAACTAAGGGACAATCTAAGATGAGTAATTCGATTATTGTAGAAGCGGTATTTGGAGTAATTGCACTTCGATTAAAAAAATTAATAAACAGATTATAAAGGATAAACAATGAACAGGGTTTTAATTAAGAATGCCAAAATAGTAAATGAAGGAGTAATTTTTGAGGGCGATGTTTTAATTGAGAATGACTTAATTGTTGAAATTTCAGAAAGCATTAGTGCAAAATCATCCGATTGTAAAATAATAAATGCCGAAGGGAATTTCCTGATTCCGGGTGCGATTGATGATCAGGTGCATTTTAGAGAACCGGGTTTAACTCATAAGGGTGATATTGAATCGGAATCAAGAGCTGCTGTAGCAGGAGGGATTACTTCTTATATCGAACAACCTAATACGGTTCCTAATGCCGTTACTCAGGAAATTTTAGAAGAAAAATACCAGTTGGCTGCCGAGAAATCCTATGCGAATTATTCGTTTATGATGGGAGCTACTAATGATAATTTAGAAGAAGTTCTAAAAACTAATCCAAAGAATGTTGCTGGAATTAAGATATTTTTAGGTTCTTCAACAGGAAATATGCTGGTAGATAATCAGGCTACTTTGGAAAGAATTTTTTCGAGTACACCCATGTTAATTGCGGTTCATTGTGAGGATGAGGCTACTATTAGAGCCAATTCTGAAAAATACAAAGAAGAATATGGAGATGATGTTCCGGTAACTGTACATCATTTAATTCGTAGTGAGGAGGCTTGTTATTTGTCTTCATCAAAAGCGATTGAACTGGCTAAGAAGACAGGAGCCCGCTTGCATATTTTCCATCTTTCTACAGCTAAAGAGATGGATTTGTTTACCAATAAAATTCCGTTGGAAGAAAAGAAAATCACTGCTGAGGTATGTGTGCATCATTTATGGTTTACCAATGATGATTATGCAACCAAAGGAAATTTTATCAAATGGAATCCTGCTGTAAAAACAGCCAAAGACAGGGATGCTTTGTGGAAAGCTCTTTTAGATGACAGAATTGATGTGATTGCCACAGACCACGCGCCTCATACATTGGAAGAGAAAAAACAATCGTATTTAAAAGCGCCATCAGGAGGTCCATTAGTACAGCATGCTGTTGTGGCTATGTTTGAGGCTTATCATCAAGGGAAAATTAGCGTGGAGAAAATTGTGGAGAAAATGTGTCACAATCCGGCTAAAATTTTCAAAATTGAAAAACGTGGTTTTATCAAAGAAGGTTATTTTGCTGATTTAGTAATTGTTGATGCCGGTTTGCCTTGGGGTGTAAAAAAAGAAAATATTTTTGCTAAATGCGGATGGTCACCTTTTGAAGGATTTACTTTTAAGTCTCGAATTACACATACTTTTGTAAACGGACAATTAGTATACAATGCTTTTAAAGTAAAAGATATTCGTGCAGGTAAAAGACTTTTATTTGACAGATAGACCATGAAAAAAACGGTTTCATTTTTAGCACTTATAATGTTGTTTTTTAGCTGTAAAGAAGATGCAGTTAAAAAGCCTGAACATCTTATAGATAGAGAAGTTATGGAAAACATTATATATGATTTATCGCTTATTGATGCGATAAAATATAATGAACCCTCAACTACTGAAGAATATAAGGTAAATCCAAAGGAATTTATTTTTAGAAAATATAAAGTTGATAGTGCTCAATTTGCACAAAACAATATTTATTATGCTTCTGATTTTGAATCTTATAAAGCCATGTATGATAGCGTAATTAAGCGCATTGACAGGAAAAAAGCGCTTTTAGATTCTTTAGTTAAAAAAGAGGTAAAGAGAGATTCTTTGAATCAAGCTAAAAAGAAAAGGATAGATTCTATAGCTACCGCTAAAAAAGTGGCTTTGGCTAAGAAAGATTCTTTGAAGAAAATCAAAAAGAAAGATTCGTTGCTTTTGCTGAAAAAGAAAATTACTTCGGCAAAGAAAACGATTGTGCCAGTTAAGAAATCGGTAGTGATAAAAAACGGTAAAATTGTTAATTAACGCACCGAAAAATTATCTCTGATATATTGGTGAACGTCCAAAAAGGAAGTTTGAAGGGTTTTTTTAATTTTTTGATTTGAAAATGTCGTTTGGTTTAAAAAGGAACGAACCGTATTCTTAGAAACATTGTTTGGTTTGTTTGAAAAAAGATGGGTCAACCATGAAAATCTCCAATAAAGTTCTAATAGAAAAGGCTTAGCTTCAATGCTGGGCCTTTTTACTTTTAGTGTGTCGGCAATAGTGTCAAATAGATCCTTAAAGGTAATATTGTCGCTTATAATAATAAAGCGTTCATTACAAATAGCGCTTTCCATAAGCTGAATCATAATTCTTACTACATCATCAACGGCTACGAATGCTGTTTTTCCGTAAGTGTAAAATTTTAATCCCTCACCAACGCGCTTAATTAATTGTCCGCTGCCTTGTTCTTCAAAACCGGTACCTAATATAACGCCTGGATTTACGATAATAATTTTTAAGCCTTCTTGTTGGCCTCGCCATATTTCCATTTCGGCTCCGTATTTAGAAATAGCATAATCACTATGATATTTCTCAGGATTCCATTCGGTTTCTTCAGAAGTAATGGTTTCGTGTGCGGCTAAATCGCCTAAAGCTGCAATTGAACTTACATAACATAGTTTTTGGACTTCATTGGAAAGGCAAAAATTGACAATATTTGCAGTTCCTTCGATATTGATTTTTCGGAGTTTGTTTTCGTCTTTTGGTTCAAATGAAATTAAAGCGGCACAGTGATAGACTTGAGTGATACCTACAAAAGCATTTTCTAAGGAAGGAATATCGATAATGTCAGCCTGAACCCACTCGATAGTATCAAATGAAGCTAGTTTATTATAATGTTGAAATAAGGATTTTGTTTTTTGAATGCCTTTTTCATCGCGATAAATAGCACGAACATTAGCTCCATTTTTAATTAAATGAAGTAGTAAATGCGCGCCTACTAAACCTGTTCCTCCGGTAACTAATATCATTTTGTAAATGTAATCAACTTCAACTTCAATGGCAAAAAAAGAAATTCCAATTTAAAAATTCCAAATTTCAATGGCTGTGTGTTTTTGGAATTTGAAATTTATCTTTTGATTTATTGTTATTGTCATTGTTATTGATTTTTGTCATTGCCATTGATATTGTTATCTTTGCGCACGCGAGGTTAAAATGCCTTGAATTGACGAAAGTAAATTGATTAAAAACATGAAAAATTTTATTGAAGAAGTAACTTGGAGAGGAATGCTCCACGATGTTATGCCAGGCACAGAAGAACATTTGTTAGAACAAATGCGTGTGGCGTATGTGGGGATTGACCCAACTGCAGATTCATTACATATAGGTCACTTGGTAGGTGTGATGTTGTTGAAGCATTTTCAAATCGCAGGACACAAACCATTAGCTTTAGTAGGTGGTGCAACAGGAATGATTGGTGATCCATCCGGAAAGTCAAACGAAAGAAACTTATTGGACGAAGCTACTTTAAGACACAATCAGGAATCTATCAAAGAACAATTAGGGCGTTTCTTAGATTTTACTTCTGATGCGCCTAATGCAGCGGAGTTAGTAAATAACTACGACTGGATGAAGAATTTTTCTTTCTTAGAATTCATTCGTGATGTGGGGAAACATATTACGGTAAACTACATGATGGCTAAGGATTCGGTTAAGAAACGTTTGTCTTCTGAGTCTGCCGAAGGAATGTCGTTTACTGAGTTTACCTATCAATTAGTTCAGGGTTATGATTTCCTGCATTTGTACAGAGATAAAAAATGTACTTTGCAAATGGGGGGAAGTGATCAATGGGGAAATATTACCACTGGAACGGAATTAGTTCGTAGAATTGAAGCAGGAAAAGCATATGCTTTGACTTGTCCTTTAATTACTAAAGCTGACGGAACTAAATTTGGTAAATCAGAAGGAGGAAATATCTGGTTAGATGCAGTGAGAACTTCACCTTACAAATTTTACCAGTATTGGTTGAATACTTCTGATGTGGATGCAGAAAAATATATCAAGATTTTCACTTTCTTATCAAAAGAAGAAATAGAAGAACTGACAGAAAAACACAGAGAAGCACCACATTTACGTTTGTTACAAAAACGTTTGGCTGAGGAAATTACTACAATGGTTCACTCGGCCGAAGAATTGGAAAATGCTATTAAAGCATCTAATATTTTGTTTGGAAATTCTACTGCTGATGATTTGAAACAATTAAACGAAAAGACTTTCTTAGAAGTTTTTGACGGAGTTCCGCAGGCTGAAATCGCTCGTGATGAAATTGAAGCTGGAATTGATATTGTTACTGTTTTGAATGAAAAAACAGGGTTTATGAAATCCAATGGTGAAGCCAGACGTGCTTTGACTGCCAATTCAATTTCGGTAAACAGAGAAAAAGTAAAAGAAGATTTTGCACTTTCCAACAATGATTTAATCAACAATCAATTTGTATTATTACAAAGCGGAAAGAAAAATTATTTTGTCGTAAGAGTAGTTTAATCAGAAAACAGATTAACTAAAATTATATTCAATCAAAAACCTGATGACATCATGTTATCAGGTTTTGTGTTTTAGAAAGGTTTGTTTTGGTTAAGATACTTTACCTCTGGGGTCATCAATATGTGTTTTAGAAATAGTATAACGAACTCCCTGACGATCGAGTATTTGTACATTTTTTACAACTGTACTTAAAGCTGTTAAAAATGTTTCTGAATTTTCGTGACGTTCGTAGGCTTCTTCATCTGTCCATCCTTCCAGGAGATGGAAAGTGTTTTCATCGGTAAGATCCTGTGAAAAGGCGTAATAAATACAACCTTCCAATTGATTTGCGGCAATCATTTCCGGTATAACTGCATCAATAAAAGTTTGCCTGTCGTTTGGATGAACTCTGTAATAAGCGCTCACTGTAATAGCTGTCGGTTGGGTCTTGTCATGACTTGTCGAAGTCCCGTTTTGCAAAATCTTTTTCATGCTATTTATTTTTTATCGTCAACAAAAACATATAAGCGACTTACTTTTCCATTTTCAAAAATGAAAAGATCCATTCCTGTTACGGCATCAGGTTTCTCAGATGGACCATTTTGCCAATAAAGTCGTGCTATGTTATGATTGACATCAATAGCTTTGATATGAGAAAATCTGGAATTTGGATTTTTTTTATGCAACTCATCAATAAATCCGTTGATTTCGGTATGACCTTTTGCAATGAAATGACTCTCTACCATTTCAATAGCATCAGCATAAACTTTTTTCATTAAAGTTTCACGCTTTTTTAGATTCTTTTCATTCCATATAGTAAGATGCGTTTCAACTAAAGAACGAATTGCCGATTCAGATAAAATCTCCGTATTATTTTGGGATAAATTTGATTTCCCAAGAGGATTTTTAGGCGACCATAACAGTTTTGCAGGTTTGTTTTTTTCGTAACCTTTACCATTTGGATAGGATACCAATTCCATTTTAGAACCCCAGGGTGTTAAAAAATAGACCCAGCTTTCGCCTTCTGTGTCACCCGATGGCATTAGAAAGGGTTCGCCAAGAAACTGAACGCCTTTGCTTTTCAAATAATCAACACTTTGGTTGATGTCATCTGTATAAAAAGCAATATGACTTGCTCCTATATCATCTCCTCCGGGATGTTTTGTACTGCCTTTATTATCTTTATATTCGAATAATTCAATATTGGCACCTGTACCGGCTTGTATCATTTTTATGGTAACGGGACCCGTTGCGGCTTGCATCTGATTTGTTTTTTTCCAAACGTCATCTAAAGGAATCGGTCCTAGTGTGGTAACGGGAGAAAATCCCAGTACATTGGTAAAAAATCCTATCGCCTGATTCAGATCCGGCACATTTATTCCTACGTGGTCTATGCCAACTATATTTGCGCTATTTTGAGCTTCTGCCTTTTCTGAAGCTGAAAAGAACAGCACTAAATTCAGTAAGGCAATTGCAGAGGTTTGTAATTTCTGATTTGTTTTATTATTTGTTTTCATGATCTAATTGTATTGTGTTTTAAATTATTATTAAGAGAATTAATTACTGTAAGCTGCCAGCCATTTTGCTTTAATAGTAGCGCGTGCCTCAATAAATTCTTTATCTGTTCCCTGAGCAATGGCATCAAGTGGAAAACGAAGAGGGCGTTCTCCTTTTTTCATGCTGACCAATTCCAGTATTCCATCAGCAATAGTTTGCGGATTCATTTCAAACTGAGCCATTTTTCCAAAAAGTGAAGCTCCTAATGCATTGAATTTTTCTGTAGCTGCAGTACCATATTGGTCTAAGATTTCCTGTTTATCGGCATGGATACCCGCTTTTGAACCATTATTCATTTCTGTAGGATATACACCAGGCTGAATGCTTACGTTTTCAATTCCGTAATCAGCAAGTTCATCCTGCAGGCCTTCAGTAATGCTTTCTACGACTAATTTTGAAGAAATGTAAGGAATCATAAAAGGAAGTGTATGACCGCTTGCACCAGTAGTAATGTTGATGATAAGACCATTTCTTTCTTTTCTCATAGAAGGAAGCACAGCCTGATAAGTGCGAAGTACTCCGTAAACATTGACATCAAACATTTTACTAATCTGATCGATTGAATAACCTTCTAATAGACCAAACCCGCTTACGGCTGCATTATTGATTAGGACATCAATTTTACCGTATTTATTAATTACTTTTTCAAAGGCCAGATTTACCGAAGCATCATCTGTAATATCAATATCTACTACTTCAATGTTTGAAAGTTGCGAAAGTTCTTTTGCAGCTTCAGCATTTTTATCTTTTGTATTGCGCATTCCTGCAATTACTGAATGACCTGCATTAGCTAATGTAATAGCTGTAAGTTTACCAAAGCCTGTACTTGTACCTGTAATGAAAATTGTTTTTGACATGATTTCTAATTTTTATAATGTTTATATTGTTTCTTTTGAACATTACAAAATTGCGCAGAATGCAAAACCTGGGCATTGATTAGAAATAAGTAAAAACTTGATCCAGATCAAGTGTTTTGAAAAGACATAAAAAAAGGAGCTGAAAAGCTCCTGATGTATTGATTATTTTTTTGCCGTTTGTTTCCTTATACGGCTTAATGTTTCCGGTGTCATTCCAAGATAAGACGCAATCATAGTTTGAGGAATTCTCGAAGCAAATCCGGGATATTTGCTTATAAAATTAAGATACTTTTCTTCTGCTGTAAAACTAAGCGATGCCTGAATTCGGTTTTGTGCTGCAATAAAACTTTTTTGCAGTATAGCATTTACCATATTGTTAAAGGCTGGAATCTCTCTGCACAAAAGCTCAAAATTGTCTTGTGTAAATAAGATTAATTCGCTGTCTTCAATAGCGTCTATGTTAAAGCGGGATGGCTGTTGGAACATTAAACTTTCCCTGTCTCCTGTCCACCAGTTTTCGATGCTAAAACTATTTACATGTTCAGTTCCTTTTTCATCAACGGAATAAGTGCGTAAACAGCCGCGGGTAATAAAAGCATTGTATTTCCAGATATCACCCTCCTGAAGTAAATATTGTCGTTTACGTAATTTTTTAATAATTGCATACGACTGTATAAGTTCTGATTCTGCTTTTGTCAGTGTCGTTTTTTCGTCAAGATATTTTTGGAAAATTTCATACATAGTTTGTAAAATTAGATAAAAGTTTCCGAATTATTAATTGGATTGTTTCATCAGTTTGAAAATGTTGAAATTTAATTATTAAACTACCATTAGATTACAACCACGGATATCTGAATTATCAAAACGTCCCAATACCTCGAAAGAGTTGTTGGGATATTTTTTGCCTAAATCCTGCGTGGCAATAAAAGAACAGGAATTAATGTTAGCTAAATCTATTACGTTGATTCCACCTGTTTTTCCTTGAGAAACATAAGAAAGAGCATCTTCGGTATCGCGAATTAGGATGTTCATCCAGGCAGGGCATTCGAAAATTCCGTCGCCTAGGGAATAAGCTTGTGAAAGTAGTTCGGTCATTCCATATTCAGAGTGGATAGATGAAACACCAAAACCGGCACAAAGTTGTTCGTGTAGTTCTTCGCGAATCATTTCTTTTCTTTTGCCTTTCATACCTCCAGTTTCCATTATAATGGTATTTTGGAGTTGGAATTTTTGTTTCTCGATTAAATCGAGCAGGGCATAAGTAACTCCGATTAAAATTACATTCTGTCCCGATTCATCCAGTTCCATCAATTTTTTAATCAAATCATCGTGGTTGTGCAGGTAAAAACCGCTTTCAGGATTATTAGAAAGCTTAATTAAATCTTCGACCATATAAATTAACGAAGAGCCTTCTCTTTCCAAATAAGACGGAAGCAACGCCAGAACGACATAGTTTTCGATATTTCCATAAAATTCAGCAAAACCTTTTTGGTAACTTTCTTCATAAAGCGTTACATCAGTTACCAGGTGTTTGCTTGTTATCATACCGGTAGTTCCGCTGCTTGTAAAAGTAGTTTGGATAGGTTGAGAATTTGAAACTACATTATGGCTTTTAAAAAACTGAATGGGTAAAAACGGAATTTGTTGGAGTGATTTTACCTTTTGAACATCGGTTTTTAAAAAGTTGCAAAATTCCTGATATACTAAGTTGTTTTCATATTGATAACGGAACACTTTTAAAGCTATTTTTTCAAATTGCTTTTGGCTTGAAATAGTAAAGATGTCAGCAGTTGTAACCAAGAAGTTTTTTTTGCAAAGGTATAAATTAAAAGCGGTTTGTTTACCAATAAAAAAAGCTTCAATTGTAGTTGAAGCCTTTAGTTTATGATTTTTTCTAAATTACCTTATGATTAATTTACGGGTTGCAGTTGCGTTATCTTCGTTTATCTTGATGATATAAACACCCGGAGTAAGGTTAGATACATTGAGTTCTCTGGAACTTAGTTTGGTTTGTAGCACTTGCTTTCCTAATAAGTCAAATATAATGATGTCCTTTTCACCGTCATTTTTGGTTGAAATGTAAACTTTTCCAGTAGTAACAGGATTTGGGTACAAATTCAAACCTTCAATTACAGTGGGGGCGTTAGGGTTAGCTTGCTGCTTAGTTTCCTGAGCTTTGAGGCTTAGAGAGCAGAAAAAAACCGTTAAAAGGATACTATAAAAGTAGTTTTTCTTCATCAGCTTGATTTTGATTAGTAAATATACAAAAAATCAAATAGTATGCCAAAAAAAAATGCCCTCCGAATGGAAGGCATTTTATATTAAGATAATTGCTTCTTAGTTGAAGTAGTTTGTCCATGCAAATGCTGAAGTTGTAGCACCTGTTTGGTTTGAAACATAAGTAGCAACTGTATTATTAGCTGTTACAAAGTTGATACCGTTAACTTTGAAATCTCCAGCTGCAATTCTTGCAGTAGCACCAGTGTTTGTGTCTAATTTAGCAAATGTAGTTGGCATATCACTACCTACAAATAAATTAGTGTAAGTTTCGATACCACCACCTTCTTTAAAGTTGATTGCTTTTTCAGAAGCTGTAAATTTAGCATCAGATCCTTTATAGATTGAGATATTGTTAATTTTAGCATTTGTCATTGGTTCTTTGATATCATTAGCAGCATTATTAGAACCTTCAACTCCAGCAGCAGTAACTCCAGAAATGTAAACATTTGTGATAGTGCCTTGGTAACCATCAGCAAAATCTAATGAATCGTCATAAGAATTGATGATTAGTAAGTTAGAAGCGTTAACTGCACCTCCAAAAAATTCAATTCCGTCATCACCGCTTTCAAAAGCGTAAATATTAGATACTGTAGTTCCGCTACCTACTCCAAAGAAAGAAACTCCATTGTATTCTTTAGAATCAGAGAATTTAGATCCAGTATAAGCAATTTTTAAATAAGTGATAGATCCTGAGTTATCAGCATTATTGTTACCTCCGTAAAGTAAACTACCTACTTCAGATGTTCCATTGTCTCCAGTGTTTACTTTTGCATCACCACAGATAATTAATCCACCCCAGTCAGATTGAGCAGGAGTAGCTTTTCCAGATGTCATTACAACTGGTTTAGCAGCAGTACCATTGATATAAATTTTTGCACCTCTTTCAACAGCAACAAATATTGTTTTAGATTTTGCTGCGTCAGCTGTTGGATCAGATTGGATTGTAGTTCCTGCAGGAATAACTAAAGTAGCTCCAGATTTTACAATTAACCCACCTGTTAAGGTGTAAGTTTCGTTAGCGTCTAATGTTACTGTGCCATCTGTAATTTCACCTTTTAAATCATCTACATTTACTTGAAATGAACTAGATGCCTCATTTGAGTTGTCATTACTACAGCTTGTGAAAGTTAAGCTTGCAATAGCTAATATTGCTAAAATTGATTTTTTCATTTTCTTTGTTTGTTGTTTATTATTAACACCGCAAAGTAAAGCATGGAATGTTTTTACTCGGTTAAGTCATTATTACATTGTTGTTAAGTATTTTGATTTATTTTTTACATCTAGTAACATTGACTTAACATAATTTAATGGAGTAAAAAAAAAGGCAACTATATTTTATAATTGCCTCTTTATTATGCTTTGATTTTATTGCTTTAGAATTTGTAACTTAGTGATAAACTAAGATTTGAACCTATCTTGTAAGAGCTTGCTAATACATCTGGGTTTTTTACAGCTGCTTTACTTTGTTCAGCAACTCTTCTGTAAGCTGGATTTAAAATGTTTTTATAGTTTAGTCCAATTCCTAAATGTTTATTGATATTGGATTTGAATATAAAGTCTAATCTGTTGATTGCTTTATCTACAAGGTTTCCTCTGTCTTGAGTTCCAATAACTGCCAGTTTATCTGATACATAGGCGTAAGTTAAAGTAGCTGTGATATCTCTGTCTTCTTTGAATTCTTTTGTAAAGGATACATCAGCATTTGCAAGAAAATCTGAAGCTCCTGTTAATTTTGAATTTTTAAAAGTAAAATTAGCACCAAATCCGTTTTCGATAACTACCTTTTCATTACTTAAATCTTGATCTTGATACATGTAAGATCCATTGAATCCAAAAGCTAATTTATCTTTTAAATTATCATGTTCTATTTCAAAAATATTTTTTCTGAACTCTACTTCAATTCCGGCTATTGTTGCCTTGTCTCCAGTGTTGGCATAAGTGATGTTTCCTGAAGAAGAGTTGGTGTACATTTGGTTGATAGGATTTTGAATTATTTTACCAAAAGCTGTTACCGAAATTAATTCATCTGAACTAGGGTATAATTCCCAACTTAAATCGACATTGTAGTTTGTTGAGGCATACAATTTATTGTTTCCTTCAAAACTTTGACCTACCTCTTGGAAAAGAATTTTTACTTTTTCTTTAAATTGAGGTAAAGTATAAGTATTACTTGCAGCAAACTTTAAGTTTTGCTTATCGTTCAATTTGTATTTAGCAATGATACTAGGTAAAAATTTTACTGGTGCATAAGTTCTACCTGCTCCATCAGGTGCATCTAAGCTTTTGTAAAATACATATTGTTCAATTTGCTCAAATCTACCTCCTAGAATTACAGATAATCTATCTGTAAAATCATATTTAATATTACCAAATACAGCATGGATATTCAAATGACCTTCGTAAAATTGATCAAGTTTATCAGATGTGTCACCATCTGATAAATCAAAATAAGTACTGCTTAAATATAGGTCTGTTTGGTTGAAGCCTTCTCTAGTGAAAAATATTGAATTTGCTTCTGGGAAAAAGGAGTATTGATGAGAGTTAAAATCTACATTTTTCATTTTTCCAGAATAGCCTAAAGTAGCTTTTCCTTTGTATTCTTCATTATTTTTAGCAAATTTATAACTAGCAGATAAATTAGCAGATAACTCGTTTTCAGTTAATGTCTGGTAATATCTGTGGTTATCAATACTCGAGTTTTTAAAGAAAGTATATACAGATGAACCGTCTCCGTCTGGTACAAATGTGTTTTGCATACGGTCTGGAATGGTGTTGTCAAGTATGCTGTATCCAATAGCCCAGTTAGTATTCCATCTGTCATTTATTTCATGTTTACCTAATAATTGGTTAACAATTAACTGTGTTTTGTCAAAAGTTCCGCGTTTAATAAAACCTATTTGGTCATTTCCTGGGAATTCTATGTATTTACCTTCAAATTCACTGTAATCCTGTGATGTTGAGTTTAAAAATAAGGTAGTATATAATAGAGCGTTTTTAGTGTTAATTTTGTAATTAGCACTTCCCATTACTGTTGTATTGGTGTTGTATTTGTATGATTTTTTAAAGAAATCACTGTTAGCAGATCCTTGAGCAGTAATGTTTGTTCTATAAACACCTTCATTGTATCTAGTGTCATTATCAAAAGCGGCTGTGATAAATGTACCAATACTTCCGTTTTCGCCTACATTAAACTTTTTTCCTCCTGAAATAGAAAAGTTATTGTTTAAATTGTATTTTCTATCTTGTCTGTCCCAACTAGTTGCAAAATTATAAGGTAATAAAGGGTTGCTTG
This sequence comes from Flavobacterium flavipallidum, assembly GCF_038289905.1. Taxonomy (NCBI): domain Bacteria; kingdom Pseudomonadati; phylum Bacteroidota; class Flavobacteriia; order Flavobacteriales; family Flavobacteriaceae; genus Flavobacterium; species Flavobacterium flavipallidum. The sequence continues at coordinate 26,729 of NZ_JBBYHU010000015.1, forward strand.
GAGTTTTGACTTGGTTGAAACCCAAATAAGATGGGCCGTCTTGTAAATAAAAATGGTCTAATTTTAAAACATTAGAGTTTCCTCCAATTCCTAATCCTAATTCAACAAAAGGATTTCCACTCATCTTTTTAGAAACAATATCAACATTAGCACCTGAAAAGTCACCGTAATTTTGTGATTCAAATGTTTTACTGATTCCTATCGATTCAACGATATCAGTTGAGAAAATGTCTAAAAGGATATTTTTGTTAGATGGATTATTTGAAGGTAATGGTAAACCGTTTAAAGTTGTAACATTGTAACGGTCTCCTAAACCTCTTACAAATACACTTCCTGATCCTTCTTGTTTAGTAATTCCACTTACTTTAGTAACCGCAGAAGCAACATCACTTACCCCTTTTCTGGATAATTCCTGAGCACCAATGGCTTGTTTGATTTCAACCGCTTCTTTTTGTTCTAATAACAAAGCAGTTTCTTTTTGCCTGTTTACGGTTGCTTTAACCTCTACATCTTTCAGTGCATATGCTCCAGATGATAATGCTTGGTTCATTACAATTTTAGCTCCTGCTGTAACTTTTACAGAGACTTCTTTTGGTTCGTAGCCTACAAATGAAAATTGCACAATATAATCTCCAGGAGCGATATTGATACTGTATTTTCCATCTATGTCTGTTGTTGCATTCACTTTGGTTCCTTTTACATTAACATTTGCAAAAGGCAATGTTTCATTGTTGGAATCTTTGTCTGTTATTACCCCTGAAATCGTACCTTTACTTTGAGCAAAGCTAAGTGTTGTAATAAAAAGTGTAAGAATGAATAATTTAAGTTTCATAATTTGTTTAAATTTTTTGCAAAGAAATGCTAGCTTTGTAAAGTTGATGTTAACGAGGTATTACCTTTGTGTTGCTCTAGTATTACCAAATTGTTATCTCTTTAAATTACGGTTAACAGGACTTTTATGCAGTTTTTTTATTGTTACATTTACATCGCAAAAGAAAATTTGCTAGATTATGAAAAAGAAAAATACAAAGATTTTACTGGTAGATGATGAACCAGATATTTTAGAGATTGTTGGTTATAACCTCATGCAGGAAGGCTATCAAATTGTGACGGCCTCTAATGGAAAAGAAGCAATTACTAAAGCCAAAAAAGAGTTGCCAGACTTAATTATTATGGACGTGATGATGCCAGAAATGGATGGAATGGAAGCTTGTGAAAACATTAGAAATATTCCTGAATTAAGAGAAGTTATCATCACCTTTTTGACAGCCAGAAGCGAAGACTATTCTCAGGTTGCTGGTTTTGATGCCGGAGCCGATGATTATATCACAAAACCTATTAAACCAAAATTATTAGTTAGTAAAGTAAAAGCTTTACTAAGAAGACTTAAGGAAGCAGGTGAGCAGGATAGTGAAACATTAAATGTGGGTGGTATCGAAATCAATCGAGAAGAATATAAGATTATTAAAGATGATGTTGAAATTGCTTTACCTAGAAAAGAATTCGAATTATTCTATCTGTTAGCTTCTAAGCCAGGAAAGGTTTTTAAACGCGACGAAATTTTAGATAAAGTTTGGGGTAATGAAGTGGTTGTAGGAGGAAGAACCATCGACGTTCACATTAGAAAACTAAGAGAGAAAATAGGTGATGAGCTTTTTAAAACCATAAAAGGAGTAGGTTATAAGTTTGAGGTATAGTTTTTCAAAAAGAACTTATAGTTTAAGATAAAAAAATATTTGTCATAACCCAATAAGACATATAAGTTTGACTGATAGTAATATTAGTTAGACTTTTTTCTTTTTTTAAAAGTTATATTTTTCTAATAAGCCTAAGACAAAAAACGTCTCTGACTTATAGGGCTAAAAAGAAAGATAAGGTTGTTATTATTTAAGAATAAAATGAATAAATGAAAATAAGTTTTAAAAAAACCTACAAGTTTGCCATAAAGTCGGCATTTTATATTAGTCTTTTTTCTACCGCTTTTGTTCTTTTTTCGGCAATGGTCATTTTTCATGCTAATGCAAAAAGTTTGTGGCTTTTTGGAATTACGTTTGCCATGGCTATTTATTTATTTTCCTTTTTAGTATTACAATATCGTGTGGAACGTTTCATTTATAGAAGGGTGAAGAAAATCTACGACGATGTTTCCTTATTAGAATCCAGTACACTTATCAATCAGCCTATCACCACTGATATGGAAACTTTGACCCGTGAGGTTAAAAAGTTTGCTACCGATAAAAAGTTGGAAATTGAAATGCTTCAGGTTCGTGAAGAATACCGCAGGGAATTTTTAGGTAATATTTCACATGAATTAAAAACGCCTCTTTTTACCGTTCAGGGGTACATTTCTACCTTGCTTGATGGTGCCATGGAAGATAAAGCAATCCGAAAAAAATATTTAAAACGAGCCGACAAAGGAGTGGAGCGTCTTATATATATCGTAGAAGATTTGGATATGATCACTAAATTAGAGTCAGGAGATTTAAATTTAGATATTACCGAATTTGATATTGTAGAATTGATACGCAATATTTTTGACTTATTAGAAATGAAAGCTGATAAGAAGAAAATCACGCTGTCTTTTGAAAACGAGTACATCCGTCCTAATTTTGTTCGTGCAGACAAGGATAGAATCCAGCAAGTTATTGAAAACCTGATTGTAAATTCTATTAAATATGGTAAAAAAGATGGTATTACTGAAGTAGCAGTTGTGAATTTGACAAAGGAAAAAGTATTAGTTCGAATAACTGATGATGGCGAAGGAATTGAAAAACAAAATATTCCTAGACTTTTTGAACGTTTCTATCGGGTGAACAAAAGCGGTTCCAGAGCCGAAGGAGGTTCAGGTTTAGGATTAGCCATTGTAAAGCATATTATTGAAGCCCATAAAGAAAAAATCTATGTAGAGAGTGAATTTGGGGTAGGTTCTGAATTTTCTTTTACTATCGAAAAGGCAGTAAATAAAGAAAAGAAAGAAAGAAAAGAAATACTTGAAGAAATTGAGGAAGAAGAAGAGGAGTAAAGTTCAAATACAAGTTTTTACTTTCTAAAAGAATATAAATAAATGAGGCTTTCTGATTAATGTGAAAGCCTCATTTATTATTTAGAGTTAGTTTTCAATTTATATGCCGCGTATAAGCTAATAGCCGAAAGAATTATCCAAAAAACATCTACAAAGAACATTTGAAAATGATTGTTAGTATAACTTATCCAAAACCAGTTTCCGGTTTTAATTCCGTTAACAACAGGAATTAAAAAACCTAAAATACTTCCTGAAAACAGACAAAATTGATTTGTAAAATGGTTGTTTTTCTTTAGAATAAAAAAGATACTTAATAATAACCAACTTATAAAAAATACCGTATAAGTAGTGTTTTGAGCTAATGGATAATATAGCTTTGCGATGATAAAGCTGAGTGCTGTAACCGGAAACATACTTAAGCAAATAGCGAGATAGAAGCGAACAACAGTTTCGTTGAAACGTCTTTTTTTCTCAGGCATATTTTTCTTGTCACGGGCAACCAGCCAAATCATTACTCCCGAAATGATGACAAAACAGCTTAGAATTCCCAAAATAAAGCTTAAGATTTTTAAGCCATAACCGCCATAATCGCCAAAATGAATACGATACAGTACATTTTTTACACTATCTAGATAGCTGCTGCTAGCATAAGGATCTTTCTTAAATACAATTTCTCCGCTTGCTACTTTATAAATTATTTTACCAATTCCTGTAAATTTTTTATCGTAAGCGGCTTCTCCCTCAACCAGGAGATGCATATTGGTGTCGCCGTAGTTTTGAATTTCTATGTGTGTGATGTCAAAATCTTTCCATTGTTTTTTTGTGTCACTTATCATTTGACTAATGTCGTATGATTGTTTTATTTTTTGATTTTCAAAAGGGAGTTCAGTAGTATTATATTCTAATTCCTGGTATAATTTTGATTCATCTCCCTTATAAAGTAATTGTACACTAGGCGCCACAATTAATAATTTAATCATAAAAAAGGCTCCTGTTACCGCATATACAAATTGAAAAGGTAGTCCTAAAATTCCTAGTGAGGTGTGCGCATCAGTCCACCAAGTTTTTAATTTTTCTTTTGGTCGAAAGACATAAAAATTGGATACAATTTTTTTCCAATGCAATAATACACCTGTAGCGGTGGCAAATAGGAAAAATAAGGCTGTAAATCCTGCTAAATAATAGCCCGCCGGATATGGAATTTGAGCTAAAAAATGTAGTCGGTATAGGAATTCGCCCAGACTGTAAGTTTCAGTATAGGTTTCTGCTTTATAAGTGGTGTTGTCAAGATATAGGAATTGTGCTTCACGGGCTTTTTTAGAAGCTAAACTGTCTTTAGTCGCCTCCAGACTAAAGGAGACTTTTTTTTCGTTATGTGGTTGGTAAATACTGATTTTTCTTCCCCGCAAATCATGAATGCTGTCTAAGGTTTTTAATGCGCGGTTGTAATCTATTTGGATGCCTTTTGATAAACTAGCCGATTCTCCGCGTTCCCAAGAAGCAATATCATCTCTGAAAAATGAAAAAGAACCTGCAAAAAAGATGATAAATAGTATGACGCTAATTACAATACCACTAACAGTATGGAGGTTAAAAAATATATTGTAGTTTCTATTATTCATGATTACTTTACTGCCGGATTATAATTAGGGCCTATGTAGCTAACTGCTAAAAAGAGTAGACTTAATGTTAAATATACTAACCAGATTTTCCAGCCATTTTTTGCTAAAAAAGCCAAAATCATCAGAGCGACCCAAAGAATGAAAGCACTAAACGCCATGGTGATTATTGTATTGGCTTTGTTAAACCAGGAACCTACGGCTAAATGAAAACTAATTGAAACTAGATAACCGCCAAGGATGGCGGCTGTTATTTTGGCAAAACGTTGCCATTTGGATTGCGTTAAATATTTTGGATTTGCCGGCATGATTTAAGTTTTTAACATAAAGTTTCAAAAAGGAAAGCGATTAAGAAGGTTCCTAATACTATTTTGTAATTAATAAGCTTAAGCGGAGCTAAGATTACTATTAAGCTACCAATAACCATGATTTGAATAAAATATATTAAAGTTGACACTCCAATTGCTTTTATACTGATTAAAAAACTATAGGCTAATGCTAGAATTGCTAATCCTATAAATCGGGAAGGTTTTGGGTTTTGTTGGATCCATTTTTCTAATTGTAAGTTGCTTTCTAAGGTTGCTTTCTTAGAAGTATTATACAAGACATAGAATCCTAAAAAGATGTTCAAACTAATTAATGCAATCATGTTTTTTGAATTAAGAAACAGCTTTCTTAAATTGATTAAGAAAGCTGTTGTTTATAAGTAATTAGAATCTATAGGTGAAACTTGCGGCTAAAGATCTTGGATCCTTAGGATGTACCGTTGACCAGCCATCGTAAATGTCTTTATTAGATATATTGTTTAGTTTAAGCGAAATGTTGAATTTCTCAGTATTGTAAAATAATGAGGAATTTAATACTACATATTCCGGAATGGTAAATTCACCTGCTGTCCATCTGTTCATGATTTTGTTGTCACTTAAATAATTTCCGCCAAATCCAAATCCAAAACCTCTTAATACACCTTTTGTAAATTTATAACTCGCCCAAAGGTTTGCTAAATGCTGTGGTCCTGCGCTTTCAGGACGGCGTGCTAAAAAGTCTAAATCACCTTCAGTCAAAATAGATTCGTTGTAACTGTATCCGGCAATAATGTTTAAACCGTTGACTGGATTAGCAACAATTTCTGCTTCGATACCTTTGTTTTCCTGAGCTCCGTTTTGAAAATAAGTTACATCGGTTGCATTAGGTCTGATGCTGTAAACCTGATCTGTTACTCGAATATCATAATAACTAATGGTAGTGTACAATTTGTCATTAAATAAATTCAATTTTGTCCCTGCTTCAAATTGGTTTGCATGTTCAGGTCCAAAGGTCCTTAGTGTCGTAACTGAACCATTAACATCAGATGATGGTGCTACATTTGAAAATCCGTTCATGTAATTGGCAAAAAGGGATACTTTGTCCAAAATTGGTTGGTAAACGATTCCAAATTTTGGAGAAAAAGCGGTTTGGTTATAACCATCATTTTTAGCATTCATAAATCGGTCTGCACGTAAACTTACCATAGCTGATAAATTAGGAAGAATATTGATTACATCCGAAAAATAGACACTGTAAACTTCCTGTTTGGTTTTGCTGTTATTTCTTGGATCATTTCCTATTATTGCATCCGATCCGGCTTTTGTTAAATCTCCCGTATCTCCGTTTGATGGACCAAATACCGCATTGAATGAAGCTAAATCGTCTCCAATATATATCGCTCCGTTACCATAATAGCCAGAACTATTATCAGCTGAAGTTCTTTTGAAATAATCTAAACCAATAACGAGTCTGTTTCTTAAACTCCCGATTTTAAAATCTCCAATAAAGTTTTGTTGCACATCAGTAGTTGCATTTTTATTGTCCTGATAGTTAAAATAACGTCCCAGTACAATTCCTTCGGTAATAGTAGGGTAGTATCGAGTTCCTTCATATAGATAGGAATAGTAACCTTCAGATTTTGCGGTGCTGTTAGAGAATACAGTTTGTGAGGTCCATTGATCAGAAAGTTTGTAATTCATCTGAGCCTGTATGTTAAATGAAGGCGTTTTGATGGTTAGTTCATCACTGGTGTACGAACGTTTGTTGTCGTACTTTAATTCATCAATATTGTGAACTCTTAATGGATAACCTCTGTCAAAAAATAACATGGTTGGGTTTGTAGATTCATTACTCATAAATTCAGTTTGAACTAAGAATGATAATCTGTTGTTTACTTCATAAGAAAGCGAAGGTGCTATAAAGAATGATTCTCTAAAACCGGCATCCTGAAAACTGTTTTGATTGTTGTAAGCCGAATTAACTCTAAAATTTAATGTTTTTTTATCGTTTAAGGGTGTGTTTAGGTCAACTGTTACCCTGTTTAAGGCATAACTTCCGGTTGTGTAATTGACTTCTCCGCCAAATGTTTTATAGGGCTTTTTAGTTGTGGTATTAATTAATCCTCCGTAGGAGATTAGACTACTTCCAAACAATGTTCCTGATGGACCTCTGATGATTTCTATTTTATCCACATTAGCTGGATCTAAGCTTCCGTTAGTTAAACCAGGTAAACCATTAACCATTGTTGGCTGTACCGAAAAACCTCTAAGAGAATAATATCCGGCACCGTCGCCACCACGACCTGTTGAAGACCAAAGTTGGGTTACTCCGGGAGCATTTTTTAAGGCATCATCAAAATTGGTTACCACTTGTTCTTTTAAGACCTCACCGGTAATGGTAGTGTAGACTTGTGGGTTTTCTAAATTTTTAAGAGGTAGTCTTGATACTTGAATGTTTTCTTTACGGGCAAAATGGTTTTTTCTGCCACTATTAATTACAACTTCTGTTAGTTCTTCTGAATTCGAGTTAATACTGGCGTTTTGTATTAGTTCCTGACCATTAGATAAAGTAATTTTTAGTTCTTTCGTAAAATAGCCAACAGCAGATATTTTTAAAATATAGTTTCCAGCTTTGATATTCTTTATTTTGTAATTCCCTTTCGCATCGGTAATTGTACCTAAACGAGTTCCTTTTAAAATTACAGAAATGTTTTCGGGAGACTGATTGTCATTTAAAGTGATTTGTCCTTTGATGGTTCCCTTTTCTTGAGACCAACTAGTGCCTGCAAATAACAGAACGAAAAACAGACATAAAACAGTTAGGGTAGATTTTGTTTGCATCTTATTTAGAATAATTTTTAATAGCGCAAAAGTATATTCTAAATCTTTACAAAACAAATTATTTTAATTTATTCTAAATAAAATTAGAATAAAATGCTTTAAATCGTTCGTTATTAAAATAATAAAGCCTGTACATTGTGGTAGTACAGGCTTTAATAATATTAAAAAATGAAGTTTTACATGATGTGTTTTGGATTGAAAAGTCTTTTCTTATTCCTTAAAAGTAAATGTGTGTCGGGTAGATTAGAGTGAGGCATTACCTCAAATTTTAACCAGCATTTAGTTTTTAATATAGTTTTACTTTTAAGATTGCTTCAAGTTATCTCTTTGTTTGATTTAATATGTATTCCATTACTTGATTATTTCCATTTAGTAAATCCTGAAAAGTGTTGTATATTTCTACATCAGGATACAGTGCGTTTTCTTGGTTTTTTGTTTTATCAGGTCGTTCCATATAGAGATAAGATAGGGAGATGATTTTTTTAGTATTTGGTAATTTGAATGCCGAAGCTGCTGTTTGAGTTGTGGGTTTATTACCTGTTGGTTTGCCAATTATAGTGGCTAATTTATTATCGGCTATAGTTGTTGCTAAAACCTGCCCTGCACTAAAGGTTTGAGGTCCAATAATAACATAAACTTTACCTTTGAATTTTGGGATAGTTTTATCTAATAAATAAGGACTGTTTTTTTTAGTTATATCTTCAAAATAAGGCTTGTCTAATATTTTTTCGGTAATATTTACTTCTCCTTTTGGTAATTCTGTTTGGTATTTTGCTTTGTATAAGGAATTGTATTCTTTGTAGTCTTCCTTAATTTGGGTTTTGAAATAATCTGAATTATTAATATATTCTGTAAAACCCTTTGGGCCTTTATCCGTAAGATACCAAATGAGTTGTTTACCAATTTTTTCGCTTCCTCCAGTATTATTACTTAAATCAATGATAAGATTGTTAATCTTTTGTTCTTGTACCCTTTTGAAAAAGGATTGAATAAATTTTCCAAAATCACGAGCATCTTTTTTATATTTTTTCAAAAAAAATAGTGCTAAAGGTTTTGTTATAAAATTGGTATAATTGTCTATTCCTGACTTAACACTAACATAATCCAAACAAGTATTCATTTGCAAATATGCAAAATTTTGATTTTTCGAAATTGTGTCATAAAATCCGTTATTCTGTTTAAATGTAAATCGATATTTTGGTTTTGTGGGTTTAACTTTATATCCCTTAATTTGGCTTTTTTCTTTTTCTTTTAAATTAAAACTGGAAATTTTTCCATTATTTTCAACTTCAATGTTTAGGTTTTTATTGCCTGACGTACTAATTTCAATAGCCTCCCAATAAGAAGGGAAAGAATAATGAGAAAGAAATTGAAAGTATTTATAATGTTCATTTTCACCGCTTTCAAATTCAATTATTTTTTGTTCTATTTCTTTAATTGGAATATTATTGATGGATACTATTCTTTTTCCAATTATAGTACTGTCGATTTCCTTGTCGATGTTTCCAATAATCCAATTTTCTTTTTCTTTATAAATACTTAGACCAAACAGGGTTTTATCATATTTATTGAAATCTATCCTATAATTTGAATGTCCGTCATTGAGGATAGAAATGAATTTTTTCAGGCTAATGTCAAAATCTTTCTCTGTTACAATTTGTGATGCTTTTTCTATGAACTGATTCGATTTTTGGTCAAAATCAGGTATTTTATCGTAGAGTCTAGGATATGTTTCTTTTATAATTTGTACTGTATAGATCGCGTCTTTATGAAAGTCCGAAAAAGACTTGAATCCAACTGAATTTCTATAATCAATTTTGGGTGTTTTGGTCATTATTTTCATTAGACTTTGTTTGCTGCACGAGTTTAATAGTAGACAAAGTATCACTAATAAAGAAAAGTAATTTTTATTCATTATGGAAGTTTAATTATGTAAGTCAATATTTTAAGATATTTTTTTTTGCTAATGTATTAAATATATTCTTACATAATAAAAAAACCACCTAAACGCAAGTTTCAGGTGGTTTCTTTTATTGAAAAATGAAGTTTTACATGGTGTGTTTTGGGTTAAAACCATCTTCACTTAGTTCTTTGTGGTCGTAATCGGCAACCATTTCGGCTTCGTAATCGATTTTTTCTCCTTTAGAGAATTTGGCAATGATTTTTTCCATGATTTCATAAATCACCGGAACGATAATCAAAGTAAGGAATAAAGATGAAATCAAACCTCCGATGATTACCCAAGCCAAACCGTTTTTCCATTCAGCTCCTGCCCCTGATGCCAATGCAATTGGGAACATACCAAATACCATCGCAATGGTAGTCATCAAAATAGGACGTAAACGGGCGTGATTTGCTTGGATTAAAGCAGTTCTAATGGATTCTCCGGCGGCTCTTCGCTGATTTGTATAATCTACAAGCATAATCGCATTTTTACAAACTAATCCAATCAACATGATAATACCTAAAATGGTAAAGATATTTAAGGAATTATTCGTTAATGCTAAGGCTAACATGGCTCCAATAAAAGAAAGCGGAACAGCAAACAATACCACAAACGGGTGAACAAAACTGTCATATAAACCAACCATTACCAGATAAACTAAGATAATCGCAGCTAATAAAGCAACTCCAAGAGTACCAAAACCTTCGCTTTGGTTTTCCTGATCACCTCCCCAAATGTAATTTACACCGGTAGGTTTGTCTAATTTTTGTAATTTTTCTTCCCATTGTTGTACAATTGTTCCAGCCGGTACTCCAATGTTTTGTCCCTGAACTGTAACCGAAGCTGTTTTGTCTCTACGCTCCAGTTTACTTGGTCCGGAACCTTCCGTAATAGCTGCAAATTGGGATAGTTTAATTTGTTGTCCCATATCATTAATGAAAATAAGATTACTTACATCATCTATGTTCTTACGGTCAAAAGCATTGTATTTAATGTTGATATCGTATTCGTATTCACCTGCTCTAAATTTACCATCGGTGTTACCATTGTAGGCTGTTTGCATAGTCATACCTACTGTTTGCAGGTTTAATCCTAAAGCAGCCATTTTATCACGGTCTACCTGAACGTTGATTTCTGGATTTCCATCTTCAACCGTTAATTTGATTTCCGTTGTTCCCGGAATTTTTCTTAATTCGGCTTCTGCTAGTTTGGCAAATTTCATGGCGCTTTCTACATTTGGACCTGTTACAATCAAACCTAATTTAGCATCCTCTGCAGTTCCCATAATACCTACAGGAACGGTTTTAACTTTGGCACCCACCAATACTTTTTCTAATTGACGTTTCATTTTAGCGGCATAAACTGAGGCATCATCAGTACGCTCTGACTGTTCAATCATTTTTACGTCAATCTCTGCTTTGTAAGCAGTAGCCTGAGTAGCTCCCATACCTTCTGAAGTTTGACCTACAGTGGTAATTTGACTATGAACGTATTCTTGTTTTTTCAAATAAGCTTCCGCTTTTTGTGTCATAAAGTTGGTTTGTTCCAATGAAGCGTCTTTTGGCATTTCGATTTGTACCAAAAACTCCCCACTATCCGAAGTAGCAAAAAATTCTCCTCCAATATATCCGCCACCCATCAATCCTATTGTTGAAGCGAAGAATAATACCACTACTACTAAAATTGTTTTGATATAATGATCCAAACACCATTCTAAAATTCCGGTTACCCAATGAGTAAAACGGCTTAACATACTTTCGAAACCTAGAATTATTCTTCCAAAAAGGTTTTTTCCTTCGATATGTTCTAATTTTCCAAATCGGGAAGATAACCATGGAATAATGGTAAAAGAAGCTAAAAGTGATAGTAAAGTCGAAATTACTACAGTCGTACAGAATTGCGTAATGATATTAGAAACTAATCCGGAACTCATGGCGATAGGCAAAAATACTACCACAATTACAAGGGTAATTGAAGTTACGGTTCCGCCAATTTCGGCTGTACCATCAAAGGCAGCACGAATACGGCTTTTGCCCATTTCCATATGCCTGTAAATATTTTCTAATACCACAATAGCGTCATCCACCAAGATACCTACTACAAGTGATAATCCTAATAAACTCATCAAGTTTAAGGTATATCCCATTAGATAAATACCAATAAAAGTAGCAATCAATGAAGCTGGAATAGAAACCATTACGATTAATGAGTTTCTAATACTGTGCAGGAAGAACAACATTACTAATGCCACTAAAATTACAGCAATTAATAAATCGTGAATAACTGAATCAGCTGCTTCAAGAGTAAAGATAGTACTATCTTTAGCCGTTTCTAATTTTAACTCATTGACTTTATAGTCACTTTCTAATTTGGAAATCGTTTTAGCTACCAACTCGCTTACTGCAACGGCATTAGCATCAGATTGTTTGATGATTTGTAGCACAATGGCACTTTTTTGATCTACACGTGCAATTTTCTCTGCAATTTTTTGAGAATCTTGGACATCAGCTATATCCTGTAAACGAATTTGTATTCCGTTTTTAGAAGAAACAACTAAATTTCTTAATTCTTCAACATTTTTGTATTTACCGGCAAGACGAATAAGGATTTTTTGTTCACGAGTTTGGATGTTACCCGTAGGGAAATCCAGGTTAGAAGCTAAAATAGTTTGTTGTACCTGAGGAACTGATAATCCGTAACCCTGAAGTTTAGTGGCATCAAGATTTACCTGAATTTCACGTTCCTGTCCTCCAATGATATTTACCTGAGCTACACCTTGAACACGAGATAAAACAGGCGCAATTTTTTTATCAATCAAGTCATAAAATGCGACTTCGTCCATTTTTCCATTGGCACCAATAGTAATAATGGGCATATCACTCAGTGAGAATTTATTTAACGAAGGTGTTTTAGCATCCTCTGGTAAATCACTTAAAATGGCATTGATTTTTCGTTGCGCATCGTTCATCGAAATGTCAACATTAGCATTAGATGTTAATGTAATAGAAACTACCGAGAGGCTTTCGTAAGACTTAGAATCAATTTTTTTGATGTTTTCTAAGGAGGCGACGGCATCTTCTATTTTTTTAGTAACCGTGTTTTCTATTTCGCTTGGAGAAGCACCCGGATAAACCGTAGAAACAGTGATTACATTCATTTCGAATTTTGGGATCAGCTCGTAGCCCAGCTGGCTGTAACTGAACAGTCCTCCAAGTGTAAGTATCGTAAACAAAACGATAACTAAGGAAGGACGTTTTATGGATATTTCTGCTAATTTCATATATTTCTTTTATTTCATTAAGTTCTTAGTTATAGTCCTTGGTTGCTGCTTTGTTAAGCTAATTCTAAGGACTAAGTACTCCGTACTAAATGATTTTATTTAATGATTTCTACTTTACTTCCGTCTTGTAAGTTGATTTGTCCTGTTGTTACAACCGTTTCACCATCAGATAATCCGTTTAATACTTCAACTTTATCACCTAAAATTCTTCCTGCTGTAATTGTTTTTAATTTAGCAGTTCCATTTTCAACTACAAATACCTGATTACTGCTTACGCTACCTACAAATGCTGTACGAGGAATTACAGTAAGATTTTGTTTTTGTTGGTTTGATTTAAAAACAGCAGTTCCGTACATACCTGCTTTTAAGTCTTTATTAGCATTGTTAGTGATTTCAATTTCAACTGGGAAATTCAGCGTGCTATCTGCTTTAGCAGCAATGAAAGTAATTTTTCCTGAAAATGTTTTGTCAGGATAGACACTGCTAGTTACACTGATGTTGCTACCTACTTTTAAGTTAGCTACTTGTGCTTCGTTTACAGTTACTTTTAATTTTAAAGTATTAACATTAACAATTTCAAACATTTTAGTAGGTGGCATTGCAGAAAGCATTGAGCCTGATTCGATTAATTTTGCATTGATGATTCCGCTTATAGGAGCTTTAATTCGGGTATCACCTACATTGATTTTTGCTTGTTTGTAATTTGCTTCAGCATTAGTCAAAGCTACTTTTGCCTGGTCTAATTGCTGTTTAGTAACACCACCAGTTTTGTAAGCATTGTCAAAACGACTGTAATCAGATTTTGCATTTAAATAAGCGGCTTCAGCTGCCTGTGCATTAACATTAATTGCATCAGCTCTCATGATAGCTAAGGTTTGACCTACAGTTACATGATCACCTTCTTTAGCGATTACTTTGATTACTTTTCCGGATTTTTCAGCTTCCATACTAAGTTCTTGTTTTGGTTCGAAATTTCCATTGGCAACAAAATCCAACGAAACATCTTCGTTTTTAACTGTGGCTACTTTTACAGAAACCGCAGCATTTTGTTCCGCAACAACGGCAATTTTTGCTTCGTTTTCCTGTTTGTTTTTTGTTAAAATAAAGCCTATTAAAGCTAATGAAGCTATAATGACAAGTCCGGTAGTTATGTATTTTTTCATGTTATTTATTTATAAGAGTTTTTAGTTCGCCTTTTGATTTAATTAGTTTTATTTCTGCCAGTTTGTAATCTAAAATAGCTGCAGTATAATTGTTTTGAGCTTCGGTAGAAGCGTTTTCAGCATCTAGTAAATCGGTTAATGATGCTAAGCCTTGCAAGTAATTGTTGTTGATATTTTTTAAAATTTCATCAGCCAATCGCATGTTTTCCTTTTGGTTTTGAACGGTAATGATGCTGTTTTCAATTTGTGTTTTTGCATTTTTGTAATCTAAATCAAGCGCAAGTTGAGTGTCTTTAATGTCTTCTTGAACCGTTTTTAACTGTACATCAGCTTGTCTTACTTTGGCTCTGGTTCCAAATCCACTAAAAATAGGAACTCTTAGGTTCATTCCAATTGAAGAGAAATCAGACCAATAAACACCATTAGAAGGTTTTGCAAATAAAGGCATTTCAGGCCCCTGACCAATGTAGTTATAGTTTGCAGAAAGAGAAAGTGTAGGATAGTAAGCTGCTAATGTTGCTTTTCTTTGTAATACTAATAATTCTTCCTGTTTTTTTAGTAACAAATATTCAGTGCGGTTTGCTGTATTTGGAGCTTCGGCAATGGCAGCCGGAGTTATTTCAAATTCTGTTTGAGGAATATCAATTTGTGAATCCATTGGCATTCCTATATAAAATTTTAATGCGTTTTCCTGTAATTGTACCGCATTTAGGGTTTGTTGGCGTTGTGTGTTGATATTGGATAAATTAACATTCATTCGGTCTAAATCAATTTTTTTAGCCAAACCATTGTCGAATTGTCCTTTAACAATGTCGCGAACTTTAGTAGTTGTTTTTAAATTAGTTTCTGCTAAAGCTAATTTTTGACGCAACACATAAACCTGATAATAGTTGTTTGCTACTCTTTCAATTACTTCTTCTTCGGTTAATTGATTGTTGATTTGATAAAATTCGCGAGTAGTACGGGCTGCTTTTAAACCTGTAAAAACCGATTGGTCAAACAGTGTTTGTGTTAAGGAGACACCTCCTGTTGCTGTCCATTTTTGCCCTAATGGTGCTAAAAGAGTTGTTCCTGGAGCACCGAAGAAATCTCCTGGTAATGCATTTAATTGCAAAATAGGATTGTAGGTCATATTCCCGTTGGCCGAAATTTGAGGTAAGGCTCTGGAACGTACTTCCTGAATTTGATACTCGCTGTTTTCAACTTGTAATTGCGCTTTTTTGGCATCGGCTTTGTTGTCAAGTGCGTATTTTATTGCGTCCTTGAGTGTCAGCGTTGTTTTTTCCTGTGCACTTGTAATGCTTACAAATGATAGAAATGTTAGTATTAGTAATTGCTTCATTATTTAGATGTATTAAGTAAGTTTTTTTCGAGTTCTATTATTCCTTTTTCTGTTGCGATAGCTCTGGTGTGGTAATCTAATGCTTTTCCTTCCAGCTCGTAGGCATCGCGTTCAAAAACAGTATTTTCATTAATGGAAAAAATCAACGTATAATAAAATTGGGTAACCGATTCAATGTCAACATTAGGACGGTATAATCCCTGTTCAATTCCTTTTATTACATTTTGTGAAAACATTTTACGGCAATCTTCCATTTCATTAGCCATCAATTTTTCATAAATTAGAGGGTAATGTTTTTTTAATTGATAAGCTGGAGAATGATCAAAGGATTGAAACATTTCTTTGAACATTTTACGCATTTCAAAATTTTCTTCAATTGCATTAAAGTTTTTAGAAACAACTTCATCCATTAGTTTATGAATGTTTTGGTGAATTACTTCAGTTCCTTCCTCAATTAGTTTTTCTTTATTGCAAAAATATTTGTAAATCGTTTTTTTTGAGATACACATTTCTCCCGCAATATCATCCATCGTTACGCTCTTGAAACCGAGTTTCAGGAACATATCTGTCGCTTTTGATATAATCTTGTCCTTCATTTTTTAGTGTTCCATTTTTTATATATTGAATTCAACATTGGCTACAATTTTAATATTTGATGCTTTTGTTGATTTGCTTTGTGTGCGTAATTGATTGTTACTTAATTCAAAATCATTTCGGTTTATATTAGCAGTGAGTTCAACTGCTCTTTTCTTTTTTGTGTCCAAATAGTCATTTTCAATCAATTCTACATCTAGTTCTACTGATTTAGTTATGTTTTTTATCGTCAAATCACCTTTTAAAAAGTGGATGTTTTTATTTGCTTTCTGGAATGAAGTCGATTTGAAACTGATTGTAGGGAAGTGATTAATGTCAAAGAAATTATTTAGTTTTAGATAATTTCCTAGGCGTTCTAATTTGGATTCTCGGTTTTTAAAGTCTAATGAAAATGCTATTGTGGCATTTTCGATTTCCCCATTGTTAAAATCGGCATAACCCTGAAAATTATTTATGTTACCACTAAGGTAAGCAATAATTGAGTCTTTTATTCTGATCAATGCTTCTGATTGATTGGAATTTACAATCCATTTGGTTTTCATAGTGAGCTAAATGTTAGGTTGCAAGTTTTGTAGGTGACTCCGAATTTGATTGTTAAATTTTGCTGCAAATATAGAATGGAAACTTTTAACACCAAAATAGTTTCCTATGTATTTTTAATAATTTAACATTTCGTTGATAAACGAAGTTTGTTATCCCATGTGAATGCTGTAAATTAGCCCGAAAATTAAGTTTATGCACGCCGTAAGTCAGTATCAGGAATTTGTTGCTCAATATCTCCAGTCACAGTTAGCCGTAAAGGAACCTAAGAATTTGTATGAACCTATACATTATATATTAGGTTTGGGTGGAAAACGAATTCGTCCTGTGTTGACACTTATGAGTGCTGAGGTTTTTGATGCTTCATATGAAAAAGCTTTGCCTGCAGCTTTAGCGGTGGAGGTTTTTCATAATTTTTCATTGGTACATGATGATATTATGGACGATGCGCCATTGCGAAGAGGTAATGTTACGGTGCATGAAAAATGGAATATCAATACCGGAATCTTATCAGGTGATGCGATGCTGATTTTGGCCTATCAATATTTTGAAAAATATGAGCCTTTAATTTTTAGGGATTTGGCAAAGTTGTTTAGTAAGACGGCTTTGGAAGTATGTGAAGGACAGCAGTGGGATGTGGATTTTGAATCCCGTATGGATGTGACTGTTCCGGAATATTTAAAAATGATTGAGTACAAAACAGCTGTATTAGTGGCTGCTGCGATGAAAATGGGAGCAATTATTGCTGAAACTTCGTCTCAAAACGCTGATTTGATTTATGATTTTGGATTAAATCTGGGCATTGCATTTCAGTTGCAGGATGATTATTTGGATGCTTTTGGAAATCCGGAGACTTTTGGGAAACAAGTGGGAGGTGATATTATAGAGAACAAAAAAACCTATTTGTATTTGAAAGGAATGGAATATGCTAATGGAGTTGATAAACAGGAATTGGCTGATTTGTTTTCGGTACAAATGGAGGAAAATGAAGCTAAAATTGCGCAGGTAAAAGAGATCTTCCTAAATTCAGGTGCGGCAAATGCAACACAAAAAGCTATTGAAGGATATACTTTTAAGGCTTTTGAAACTTTAGAAAAAATGGATATTAATGCTGAAAAGAAAGCTGTTTTAAGAGCTTTTGGAGAAGGTTTAATGGGAAGAAAAGTATAAAAAAAGTAATTACAATTTTAATAAATTGTTGTTTTTGAAATTGTGTTGATTTTTGAAATTTAAAAACGATGTATATAAGTCCTTTAAATACCGATTTGCTTTTCGAGGAAGCTCAAAAAGAAGCCTTGTATCTTAAATTGATTGAGCAATTAAATAAGGATTTTAATTTGGCTAACGAAGGTGTTGATTTTCCTATGAGTATTTCGCCAAATGAATTAAAGATTCAGTTGCATGAGAAAATCTACCGACTGATTCAGTATAAATTTGCCGAATATCTGAATTTACTTTATGTGATTGATGTTGCCGAAGAAGAGGTTAAAAAACTCGACGGTTTTGATTTGGTTACGCTTGCCGAAGATGTTGCGTTTTTAATCCTGAAAAGAGAATGGCAAAAAGTGTGGTTTAGGAATAAGTTTAAATAGTAACTTATCGACTTAAAAGTAAACCCTCACAAATGGCATAAAAGCATCGCTGTAGGCACCTTGGTCTTCTTTATGTAAAACATTGTAACGTGCGCCAATAGTAATATTTCCGTTTCGGTAACCTGCGCCTAAGAATAGACCTGTGTTCCAAAAGTTATTGCTGAAATTATTCATGCCAATGCCTTTTACATTTACTCTTAATTGTTCTAATTCTGCTGAAAGTTGGATTTCCTGCAGTGGGTTGAATAATGTAATTAGGCTTCCTCCGTACATATTAGAATTGAAAACTTCTTTTTGTTTTACATAAGTATACTGTGCGCCAAGACCTACGGCAAAATATTCGTTCACATTGTATATAGCACTTGGAGCTACAGTGATATCGGTGTAACGGTTTCCAAAACTTAATCCTAATCCACCTCCAAACTGTATATTTTGCCAAAAATCACCTCTTGATGTAAGGTTTTGATTTTGGTTCTGAGCGGATAAATGGGTCGAAAAAAATACGAATAAAGCAATTAAAATGGTGTTTGTAACGGCTAAGGAGTGTTTTTTTGACATAAGTATTTAGGTATTTAACATTTTAACAGTTAAAAGTGTTTTAATTTTCAAGCTAATTTAGTTGATTATTGTACTTTTGCCAAACTATTTTAACAAAAAGTATATTCACTAACATTATGGATAGGTTTTCATTTTTAAATGCAGCGCATACCGAGTTTTTCGCACAATTATACGAGCAATATTTACATAGTCCAGATAGCGTAGAGCCAAGCTGGAGAAGCTTTTTTCAAGGTTTCGATTTTGGAATGGAAACGTATAATGACGAAAATCCAGTTCAATATATCAGAGAAGTAGCTCCGGCAGCTTCAGTATCTTCATCTTCTGTTGATAACAGCAAAATTTCTGAGCAACTTCAAAAAGAATTTAAAGTTGTGAAATTAATTGACGGATACCGTTCAAGAGGGCATTTGTTTACTAAAACAAACCCGGTTAGAGAGCGTAGAACTTTTTCGCCAACTTTAGATATTGAGAACTTTGGTCTTAGTGCAGCTGATTTAAATACTACTTTTGATGCAGCAAAAATTTTAGGTTTACAACCTTCTTCATTGTCTCAGATTATCAATCACTTAACTACAGTTTATTGTCAGCATATTGGTATCGAGTATATGTATATCCGTCGTCCGGAAATCGTAGACTGGATTCAGGATCGATTAAACATCAATGAAAATCGTCCTACTTTCAATGCTGAGGAGAAAAAAGGGATTTTAAATAAACTAAATCAAGCGGTTTCTTTCGAGAACTTCTTGCATACTAAATATGTAGGTCAAAAACGTTTCTCTCTTGAAGGTGGAGAATCTATCATTCCTGCTTTGGACGCTTTAATTGAAAGAGCTGCCGAAAAAGGAGTAGAGCAATTCGTAATGGGTATGGCTCACCGTGGTCGTTTGAACGTTTTAGCTAATATTTTTGGAAAATCTACTCAGGATATTTTCTCTGAATTTGACGGAAAAGATTACGATCAGGAATATTTTGACGGTGACGTAAAATACCACTTAGGACTTACAGCTGACAAAATCACTAAGTCAGGTAAAAAAATCAACATCAACTTAGCGCCAAACCCTTCGCACCTTGAAACTGTAGGTGCAGTTATTGAAGGTATAGCTCGTGCTAAACAAGATAAATACTTCCCTGGAGATTTCTCAAAAGTATTGCCTATCGCTGTTCACGGGGATGCTGCTATCGCAGGACAGGGGATTCTTTATGAAATCATCCAAATGGCTCAGTTAGATGGTTACAAAACAGGAGGAACTATCCATATTGTAATCAACAACCAAGTTGGTTTTACTACTAACTATTTAGATGCTCGTTCATCTACTTATTGTACTGACGTGGCTAAAGTAACTTTATCTCCTGTATTACACGTAAATGCTGATGATGCTGAGTCTGTAGTTCATGCTATGCAGTTTGCTTTGGATTTCCGTATGCAATTTGGACGTGATGTATTTATTGACTTATTAGGATATAGAAAATATGGTCACAACGAAGGTGATGAGCCTCGTTTCACGCAGCCATTATTATATAAAATCATTGCTAAGCACAGAAATCCTAGAGATATCTATGCTGAGAAATTATTATCGGAAGGAATTATCGATGCTAATTTAGTGTCTTCTTTAGAAAAAGAATACAAAGATGATTTAGATCACAATTTAGAAGCTTCCCGTAAAAAAGATTTGACTATCATTACTCCATTTATGCAGGATGAATGGAAAGGATTCCAACAAGTTTCTGACGATGTAATGTTGAAAAAAGTGGATACTAAAGTGGATAAAGGGACTTTAGATTCTATCATCAACACGATTTCTTCTTTACCGGAAGACAAAAAATTCATCAACAAGATTAGAAAAATTGTTACGGACAGAAAAGCAGGTTATGATAACAATACCTTAGATTGGGGAACTGCAGAAGCATTGGCTTACGGATCTTTATTGACAGAAGGTTTTGATATTCGTATTTCAGGTCAGGACGTAGAGCGTGGTACTTTCTCTCACCGTCATGCGGTTGTGAAAGTAGAAGATTCTGAAGAAGAAGTAGTATTGTTAGATAAGATTGAAAATAAAAAAGGAAACTTCCGTATTTTCAACTCTTTCTTGTCTGAGTACGGAGTATTAGGATTTGATTATGGTTATGCTTTAGCTAATCCAAACTCTTTGACAATCTGGGAAGCACAATTTGGAGATTTCTCTAACGGTGCTCAAATTATGATTGACCAATACATTTCTTGTGGAGAAGATAAATGGAATAATCAAAACGGATTGGTAATGTTATTGCCTCACGGATATGAAGGACAAGGTGCTGAGCACTCTTCTGCACGTATGGAGCGTTATTTACAATTATGTGCCCGTCACAATATGTATGTAGCTGATTGTACTACTCCGGCTAACTTTTTCCACTTGTTAAGAAGACAAATGAAAACAGATTACCGTAAACCATTGGTAGTATTCTCTCCAAAAAGTTTATTGCGTGATCCAAGATGTGTTTCAACCGTTGAAGAATTGGCAAATGGTGAATTCCAGGAGACTATCGACGATACTACAGTAAACAAAAAAGATGTGAAAACATTAGTTTTCTGTACAGGTAAATTCTATTATGATATCGTTGCCGAGAGAGAAAACAACGGTCGTAATGATGTGGCAGTTGTTCGTATCGAGCAATTGTTCCCATTACCGGTAGAGCAATTAAAAGCGATTATTGCACAATATCCAAATGCCGATGATTATGTTTGGGCACAGGAAGAACCTAAAAACATGGGAGCTTACACGTATATGTTAGCTAATTTTGATTTGGTGAAATGGAGATTAGCTTCGCTAAAAGCTTACTCAGCTCCGGCAGCAGGAAGTTACACCAGAGCTAAACGCCGTCATGCTGATGCAATCAGAATGGTATTTGATAAAAATTTATTTAGATAGTCATTGCGAGGAACGAAGCAATCTCACTAATAATTATAAGAAGCTATTCCCGCTGTTCGTTGCAAACGAAGTTCATTGAACTCCGCTTAAAATGAAAGTCAAGTGAAATAATCTTTTTATTTTTAAAGAAAAAATAAAAAGGATTTCCACTTCTATCGGGGCTAAAAAAGAATAACGATTCAGAATTAAAAAAATTAAATTCATAATTTAAAATATAAGGACATGATTTTAGAAATGAAAGTTCCATCACCAGGGGAATCTATTAAAGAAGTTGAAATCGCCACTTGGTTAGTAAAAGATGGAGATTATGTTGAAAAAGATCAGGCAATTGCTGAAGTAGATTCAGACAAAGCTACATTAGAATTACCTGCAGAAGCAAGTGGTATCATTACCCTAAAAGCAGAAGAAGGTGATGCAGTAGCAGTAGGAGCAGTAGTTTGTCATATCGACACTTCAGCTGCTAAACCATCAGGATCAGCAGCTGCACCAGTGGCAGTGCCTGCAGCAGCTCCGGTTGCTGAAGCACCAAAAGCAGCTCCTGCGCCAGCGGCTCCGGCAGCACCAGCAGCTACTTATGCTACAGGGACTCCATCTCCTGCAGCTAAAAAAATATTAGACGAGAAAAACATTGCACCAGCAGCTGTAACAGGAACTGGTAAAGGTGGAAGAATTACTAAAGACGATGCAGTAAATGCTGTTCCATCAATGGGAACTCCTACTGGTGGAAGCCGTGGAGTAGAGCGTACTAAATTGTCTATGTTGCGTCGTAAAGTAGCTGAAAGATTAGTTGCTGCTAAAAACGAAACAGCAATGTTGACTACTTTCAACGAAGTAAACATGACACCTATCAACATTTTGCGTAATGAATACAAAGATGCATTCAAAGCAAAACACGGTGGTGTAGGTTTAGGATATATGTCATTCTTTACAAAAGCGGTAACAAGAGCTTTAGAATTGTTCCCTGATGTAAATTCTATGATGGATGGTGACCACAAACTAGGATTTGATTTCTGTGATATTTCTATCGCGGTTTCTGGACCAAAAGGATTAATGGTTCCTGTAGTTCGTAATGCTGAGAATTTAACTTTCCGTGGAATCGAAGCTGAAATCAAAAGATTGGCTTTAAGAGCTCGTGATGGTCAAATTACAGTTGATGATATGACAGGTGGTACTTTTACAATCACTAATGGTGGTGTATTTGGTTCTATGTTGTCTACGCCAATCATCAACCCTCCACAGTCTGGAATCTTGGGAATGCATAACATTATCGAGCGTCCTATTGCTGTAAACGGTAAGGTTGAAATTCATCCAATGATGTACATCGCTTTATCTTATGACCACAGAATTATCGACGGTCGTGAGTCTGTTGGTTTCTTAGTTGCTGTTAAAGAAGCTTTAGAAAACCCAGTAGAATTGCTTTGCGGTGGAAACCCTAAAAAAGCATTTGAATTGTAAAAAAAGAAAATTCAAAATATTTAAAATCCCAAATTCCAGTCTAATGGAGTTTGGGATTTTCTTTTTATATTTGATAGTTACCAATAAGCCATCAAAAAAACTGCAAAAAATGAAAAGAATATTTTTTATTTTTTTTCTATTAATCTTCCTGAATTCGAATGCCCAAAATAAAACCGCACAAGAAAAACTGTTTTTAGGTACTTGGAAATATAATGTTGTATCTGATACAATTGCAGAAGTCGACACGGCTGACTATCATAAACCATTTTCGGAAAGAGAAATAAAGATGTTTTTTACCAAAATTAAGGTAAATAAGTCTTCAGCGAAATTGTATGACTATGAAGGAACATTGAACGCAACATGGGAAATTAACAACTCAAACGAACTATATTTCTCGATAGAAAATAATGAAATATTGAAATATCTAATAATAAAATTAACTAACAATACTTTAGAGTTGCGAGAACTAAACTCTAAAATAAGTACGCTTGTATATAATAAATAAAAGAAATTCGGATACATGGTAACACTTTCTACAAGAGATTTGGGCATTTGGCCTTATTTAAAAATAGTCTTGAATTTGGGAAGTTGAGACAAATCAGAAATCAGACTTAATTTGATCCTAAACTTCTTACATAAAGAAAACAATAAATCAAGAAAAATGAAAATCAAACTATTATTACTTACTGCTATTTTTGGTTTAACTACTGTTTTCTCCAATTCGCCGGCTAAAAAACGAATTTTAGTCTATACCAAAAACGGCAAAGGTTATGTGCATAAAAATATTCCTTTCAGTGTGGAAGCCTGGAAAAAAATTGGCGAAGCAAACAACTTAATCGTGGATGTTTCTGATGATTCTGGGGTAATGAATAAAGAAAATTTAGCACAATACAGTTGCTTGGTTTTTTCGAATACTTGTAATGATATTTTTGATACCGAAGAACAAAGACAGGCATTGGTAGATTATATTCATGCCGGAGGTGCTTATGTAGGGGTTCATAGTGCTTCAGATTCTGAAAAAGACTGGCCTTGGTACGCTGCAATGGTGGGAGGAAAATTTAAAAGACATCCTGCCTTTCAGCCTTTCGAAATAAAAGTGATTGATAAAAATCATCCTGCGACTTCGATGTTAGGCGAAACTTGGAAAAAAGAAGACGAGTGTTATTATATGAACGAATTCAATCCTAACAACCATGTTCTTTTGGCTGCAGATATGCGAACAGTTAAAGATAGCGAAAAAGAAGTTTATCCTGGACGTACTTTTGGTGATTATTTACCCTTAGCCTGGTGTCATGAATTTGAAGGCGGAAGAGTGTTCTATACGGCTCTCGGACATGATAGTAAGGATTATGTTGATCCTGTATTTGTTCAGCACCTAACTGGCGGACTTTTGTGGGCTTTAGGTGAATATCCAAAAGAGGCTCATTCGAAGAAAAAAAACCGAAAGTAAATTGTTTTTAAAAAAAACGCAGATTCATAGCTTAAAAATTAAATCTGCGAATCTGCGGTAATAAATAAGTTTTTATTTGAATTCAACCCAATCAAATAGCGCATAATTTTGTGTGTAAGGAATGTGATCGCCAATAAATGTTAGGTTTTCAACACTACAGAAAATTTTAAATTTAGTTGATGTTCCGTAGGTGAGTGTTGCAGAAGTTAAAAGGGCATTATCTAATTTCCAACTGGCAATATATTTTTTCTTATTGTTCAAGGCTAAAGTAATACTAAAAGTATACCATTGCCCTCTTTTGATGGTCGTTTGAAAGGAATGAGAGGGATTAGCCTGAGATGTGGTAAAAACAATCAAATCATCAGAAACAGCGTTTAATTGTTGGCGAATTGCGGTATTTCCATAACCAATTTCAAAATCGAGTTCGTGGGTATCGTCACTGTATAAAAAAGCACCGATGCTGGCACAATCGCCTACGCCCATTTCAGGAACATAAACACGCCAGGAATAGGTTCCTGTTGTATAAGTTGCAGCCGATTTTATTTTGGTTCTGTCCCATGTATTCGCATTGGTAAACATATGTAGGGTGTCATTGTCAATATAGTAGTTTGGAAATCCTACCTGAGTAGCATCTTCCCATTCATTTAGAGTATTAAAATCCCACTTTTTGGAGATAATTGGAGTGGCAGAAGTACCTTTTGCAGTCACAGCAGTATTAGAATTAGTATTAGAGGTGCTAGAAGTTGTTTGGCTTTCTTCTGGGAGGTCTTCAGTAGAACAGGAGTATAGCAATAATCCCAATGCTAAACAGAATACTTTGTAGTAATTGGTTTTCATGGTTTTGGTTGTCAGTTGGTTACTGTAAATATAAGCAATTATTATAATAGTCTATTATTGCTTTGCCTTTCAATAAAACATCAGCACCAATAATGCCGTCCACCGTTTTTGTTTTATAAGCAGTTAAAGCTTCGTTTACGTGCGACATATCAAAAATAATTAAGTCGAAATCATTGTTTTTCCACGAACCAAGTTGGAGTTTATTTTGCGATGCCGTTTGCGTGTGCATGCCTGTAGCTCCGGCTCCGGAAGCTTTGGTGTTTGATTCTTCTGCATTGAGAAGGAATAATTCAACGTGTTCAAAACCTACACAGCTGTTAGATGCTCCGGTATCCAAAATGAATCTCCCTTCAACACCATTGATTTTAGCTTTAACTAATAGGTGTTGGGTTTTAGTAATCTTGAATTTTACCTTTTTATAGTTTTCCTTTTTTAGGATTTCGTGCAAGTTTTTCATTTCTGTAGCGGATGAGAAGCCAAATTAAAGCAATTGCAGTAACAATTCCCAAAATAAAATACACATAAAACAGCGTATTGTTTCCCTTTTGTTCGATAGTTCCATAATATACAAAGGCACTCCAGTAATAAGGTGATTTTTTGGCATTGGAAATCTCGGGATTTTTAAGGAAATCTCTTTTGGCATTCGCATTCGCTTCGATATAAGACTCCCCATTTTTGATATGTTGATAAAAAGAATCCATAAAAACCGAAGTCGTATAATCGTTAACTTTCCATAAGGAAAATAACAGATTTTTTGCGCCTGAAAATTGAAATCCACGAGCAATACTCATACTTCCTTCGCCTTTATAAAGTTTGCCAATTCCAGTTTCACAAGCACTTAAAACAACCAAATCAGGTTTGAGATTCAAATAATACAATTCGGAATACAGAATGTCCTGATCGTAAAATTTGATACTCGCCGGAGTAACAATATCTCCTGCATCGGCATGGGTGGAGAGATGTAAAATACTGTAATTAGCTGCATTGTTTTTGAAATTTTCAAAAGTAGCATTCGTATTTGCTAAATATTTTCCTTTGAAATTTTGCTGAATAGACTGCATCTCGTTTTTGGAATAAGACAACTCCAATGGTGTTTTTTCAAAAATCGGAAAAATCCCTAAAACATTTTTGTTTTTGTTTGTCATCCTGAGCTTGTCGAAGGACAAATAAAACTGCGCCGAATTTTCATAAGCAATATTGAAATCATTCAACATGAAATGCATTTGGGCAAAATTTGTAGTGTTGGATTCCTGAGTGATTAGCGCTTCAAAAGGCAGGAAATTTAAAATTCCGTCCGGAATGATGATGAGGTTTTTGTAGTTTGAATTTTTGGGAAGTTGTAAAAGATCATAAGCAATTTCCCCATAATGATTAAAGTCTTTTATGTTATCTATAATAGAATTTGAGTTGCTGAAGTAATCTATGAATTGAAAAATTTTTACAGAGGAATGTGCATTGTTGCTAAATGAATGTAAATAAATTTTTTTATCAGATAAGGTAAAAAAATACATTTTTTCGAAACCTGAAAAATACTCAATCATCATGGCTTTGTCTTTTTCTAATTTGGTAAACAATGCTTTAATGTCAATAGTTTCTTTTTCAGAATCAGTGTTTTCAGAACGAATTTTTTTTAGCGAAAGCATCAATCCATTTTGCTTTTCGATAGCTTCGTTTATTTTGACAATGTTGGCCAATTCTCCTTTTTGTTGTTCTTTCAGGATAACATTACTCCATTTTTGCAATTGCTCAATGTGGAGTTTTTCTTTTCGGGAAGCGGTTTTGTTTTGGGATAAATGACTTTTTAAAACACCCGATTTACTGTGCTCTGCCAATTGAAAAGCCGCTTCGATATAACTTTGTTTTTGTTCTTTTTGATACAATAAATCATAAATGGCAATGCATTTTTCAGTTCTTAGACGAACACGATTTTGATTGATGATTTTTGAGTTTTCATAAATAATCATGTTCGCTAACAATTCTTCGATGTGAAAAGCCAATTGGTAGGCTTCTAATGCTTTTTTGGGTTGGTTTTGTTTACTTAAAATGGCTGCTTGTAAGTCTAGAGCATCTAATAAAGTTGTTTCGGTATAGAGTGATTTTTGATTAGGTAAAAGGCTTTTCTTGTTGGAATAATTTGGGATTAATAATTTGAATATAGCAGTAAGAGCAGAGGCAGATCCCTTTAAATTTTGTTGTTGAAATAGCAAAGAAGCCTCCTCGAATTTGAATTGCGCTATTTTACGGCTAGAAAGATTGGGTGTGGTATAGAAATAGTTTTTTGCCTTTTCGAAATAAGAATTAGCAAGTTCAAATTTTTGCCATTGCGAATTTAGAGAAGCTAAATTTCGATAAGAATTTGCCAGCGTTTCAGTTTGCGTTTTATCAGCTTGTAATAATTGAATGGCATCTTTATAGCAACTTTCAAGTTTTTCGAAAAAAATATTTCTTAATGGAAAAGTGGGAGGGAAAGGTTTTTTATAACTCAAAACATAGCTGTTGCCCAAATTATTCAACAAAATTCCCTTTTGAGTTTGGGATAATTTTTCTGTTTTGATGGTTTTTTCGAGTAAGTCGATTGCTAAATCTATCTTGCCGGAGTTTTGATACGCATTCGATAAATTCAATACTGCAGCATATTGTTGGGCTTGGTTTTTTTGTTGCGTAGCAATGTAATAATACTGCTTGATGGTGTTTTCGGCATTGTCATAATCACCGATGATGGTGTATAAATTACCCAATGGTTTCAGGCAGAATTCTACGATGTCATAGTTATTGAGTTTGTATTTTTGGTAGGTTTTCCAAGCCTTTTCGTAAGAGGAAATGGCTGATTGGAGTTGGTTTAACTGATTTTCGTAATAGGCTTTGTTGCAGTTTAAAATAACGATAGCCAGTAATTCATCTTTTGTTTTGGGTTTTGGGTTTTTCCAAAAATTGATTTCTGTGATGTTTAGGGATTTTAAATTTTCTGCTGATGGTTGTGCTACAAAGGAATCAACTGCATTGTAGATTTTATCTTCCAATGATTGACTTTGAGAGAAACAAATTTGTGAAAGTAATAAAAGTAATAATGTAATGAAAATCGGTTTCATCCAGTTTGTCATTCTGACGAAGGAGGAATCTCTCCAAGTGGGATTCCTCCTTCGTCGGAATGACAAAAAAGATGCATTATATTCTGAATAAACTAAAACTTCCATATCCCATACACTTGTAAATAATTGAAATTCTCCCTGAAATTCATCACATAACGAACGCCTAAACTTGGGCCGATACGGGCGAAACCAAAAGTTGCATCTAGTAATAATCCCGATTTGAAATTGGTAAAAGTTTTGCTGTTTGCAAAGCGGTTTTCCTCGGTTTTGAGAATAGGAGAATCAGGTTTTTCAGATTCAAAATATTCGATTTTAGTATACTGTTCTTCTTTTTGCGAAGCATTGATGTTGGCTTGCACTCCGGCTCCAATTCCTATATAATTATTGATGTTATAGCGAATGAGTAGCGGAATTTCGTTATTAAAATTGGAATAACTCGTGATTTCTGTAGTACGTGTCGCTTGGCGTAATCCGTTAGCGTTAGAAGTGAAACCATTTGTAATAGTTGTGTTTGAGTTGTAATCATTTTTGTTGTTGATGAATTCGGCTTGCCAATAAAAACGATAGGATTTATAAGGGGAAATGGTGAATCCGGCAAAATAACTAGTCGATTTTTCCAGATTGGGATAAAAATTATAACCGGCTTTAGCACCAATAGAAATACCGGGAAGGAATCGGGTAGTGGCGTAATTGGTAATAATGGGTTCGTTTTTGTCGAAAATAATTGCGGTTCTGCTTCGGGTATTTACTTTGTGAAAGTTTTCATTGAATTTCAATGAATATTTAACGAAGCCTTTAGTGCTGTCTTTTTCTTTTACATTTTTTTGTTCGCTGCCGGGCAAATAAATGTTTTTAAAAGTAAAAATGATTTGTTTTTGTTTGATAATCGTGTCCAGACAGCTGGTGGTAGGAATTTCGCCTTTTGGACAAATAGAGCATTCAGGATACATACCTTCAATTTTGAAGGTTTTTTTATCAAACATATCCGGAATATCGGTTTCCAAACGAATCATTCTCGCCGGTCCTTCGCCATTGTTTTGAAAGCGGGTTTTGAAATGGACTCTTTTAAAACGTACCAATCGATAATTCATAAAACTGCCGTTGGAACCCATTTTGTTGGGGTCGTGCGAAGTCACAATCTCCATTTCCAGATTTTTTACCTTATGATTTTTAAAACTACGATTAGGAACATAAATACCGCGCATCCTAATGGTGGCACTAGTATCTTTGAGCATTTCTGGAGTGGTTTTGAATGTATAGAAAACATTGCGGGTTTCCTGCGGATTGGCATCGTCAAATTCTAAGATGGAAACGTTTTTGAATGTTTTGTGTGCTTCGGCTAGGCTGGCGTCTAAATCTTCTTCGGTGGTGGTATTTTCATATTTTTTTATGGGTAAATAATTATTAGCAGATGCTAAATAAAAATTGGATTGATCTATTTCATTAACAACAGCGAAAGTATTTTCTTTAATTGCTCTTTCACCGGCATAAGTTCTAAAATCAGCTAATTCAAAATTGTTGTCTTTGAATTGTTTTTCGTTGTAAAACAGATAGAGTTTTCCGCTGGTAACATAGCTTTCCAGATTTTGATAACTCAAGATAACTTCCATTTCCTGGTCCGGAATGGGATCACAGTTTTTTTGAAGAGCAAAACCATTTTGGTCAGCAACTGAGGCTATTTCGTCAAAATTTTTATCTGATATGTCGTTAACAACTACTTTTTTTGGTCGGGTAGCAGGCGGTTTTCCGTTGTCGTAATTGTTGGTTACGGTGAGTCGGGTGGTATAAGTGCCTTTGTTTTTGTAGGTATGTTTAGGCTCAGCTTGTTTACTGTAAGCGCCATCTCCAAATTCC
Source organism: Flavobacterium flavipallidum (assembly GCF_038289905.1). NCBI lineage: Bacteria > Pseudomonadati > Bacteroidota > Flavobacteriia > Flavobacteriales > Flavobacteriaceae > Flavobacterium > Flavobacterium flavipallidum. Next base: position 57,121 of record NZ_JBBYHU010000015.1, read on the forward strand.
CATAGATAAGAAAAACTGGGTTTTGGTGCGCCGGCAATGGGGATTAATGGTGGTGTTTCGGGTTTGTATGAAACACTGTTGCCATTCTGACTATAGTTTATAGTTGCTCTTCGGGTGACGGTGTCTTTGACTTTTTTTTGGGAAAATAAGAGCAAAGAACAAAGAAGAAAGAGAAAAGAAAATAGTGGTTTCATAATCAAATCTGGTTTTAGCCCTGATGGAAGCGGCATCCTTTTATGGCTTTCTTTAAGACATAAAAGATATAGCGTACAGCAGGAATAAGCTGCTAATTCTTAATTGGTTGGTTTAAAAACTTTTAAAAATAGAAAAAAGTGATGAGCAAATCACCACTTTTTTCAGAATTTAAATTTGGGAATCTTTATTGGATCGCATTGATTGCGGCAATTAATTGGGCTTCGGTTCCTACAGTGGTTTCAGCCATTGTAAAAGTGTACACATCATTGGCCTGAACAGTTACTCCTTTAATAGCGTATCTCCAGTTTCCGTTTTCTTCGGTTACAAAGATCACGTGACAAGCTAAACCAACAGGAATTTGACCGTAGTGTTCGCTGAATAATCCTTGGGCTGTGTAGGTATCTAGTTTGGCTAGAGCGTTAGTTCCTTCGCCGTCATAAGACAAATAGATGGCACTATTTGTATTGTCATATCCTTCTGGAGCATCGGCAAGGATGGTAGTTTTAGGTCTTGGGTCGCTGTAGAATTTATCCACATTTGTCCAGCCAAAGTTTCCAAAACTTACATAATAATTATTTCCTTCGGCTTGAACACCTCCTTTTCCGCCGTTTGTGCCATCCGCTTTTCGGGCATCTTCCCAGGCTAAGTTTCCTTCGTCGTCAATAATTCCTTTCCATAAGGTCATAGCATTGTCAACGCCGTCTGTAAGAGATGCTGGAACAAGCAAAGTAATATTACAAGTGGTTGCTAATTCTTTGCCGTTTTGAGTGGCTTTGATGAAGAATTCTCCTCCTGAGATTAATAAATTTCGGTTCCCATCAGGCATGATTCCCATTGTTGGTTTATTAGTTACTAACATGTTTCCTTTGTCAAAAAGTTCCACATATTCAATTTTTACTTCTCCTGTTACAGGACTTCCGTCTTTAGTCAAACAGTCTCCGTTGATAGTGATTTTTACACCGTTTTTAGAAGTAAAAGTTTTGGCTCCGTCTTCGGCATTGAAAGTAAATTGCTGAGTGATTTTGTCTAAGGCCGCTTGTCTAACATTTGCAAATTCAGCTGCTGTTGCAGGTGTGTTCTCTGTGTTTTCATTTTCGCAACTTACGAATGAAATTGCCGCTAAAAATAAAAGTCCGATGGTTTTAAAATTTGTTCTCATGATTTCTTGATTTTAATTATGGTTTAAAATGATTTTTCTGTTTTTACTGTTATATCAATTCAGCTTTTAAATTGTTACCCCAGTATTTTAATTTTTTTTTTTCTTGTTTCTTGTTTCGGGTTTCTATTGTTATATCCGTTAGCAATAAAATTTGTTACCCTGTTTTTAAAAATATTTTTTGTTCTTGTTTTATAGGAGTATATCAAGATGTGTTTTGAATTGTTACCCCTTTGGTCAAAAAATATTTCAATTTTTTTCAAACAGCTTTGTTTTTTCAAATGTTAAAGAACGTTTACAGTGGTATATCAATCCGGTTTTAAAAATGTTACCCCATTTTTTATTATTTTCGAAAAAAAGTTTTACATGACAAATAACGCTGTACATCCTGATCAGTATTTAATTGAAGGATTGGCTAATAATGATTCGGTAATTATTAGGTCAATCTATAAGAAGTTTGTTCCCAAGGTGGTTTCTTATATAAGGAACAATTCTGGCGATGAAGATCAGGCACAGGATGTTGTGCAGGAAATCATGATTTTGTTGTTTAATCAGGCTAAAGCAGGCAAATTAGCATTGACTTGTCCGTTTGATGCGTACTTTTTTTTATTATGCAAAAGAAAATGGTTGAACGAACTCAAAAAATCTTCTAATAAAGGGGTAACAATTCCCGATGATTTTATATCTGTTAATGAACCAACTGCCGAAATGGTATCGCAAACAGAGGTTTTTGAAGAAAAGCAACAGCTCTTTGATGCGATGTTTCAACGATTAGGCGAAAAATGCCAGGAAGTTTTAAAGTGGAGTTTTACTTTGAAATCTATGGAAGAGGTAGCCGAAAAACTCAATGTAACCTATGGTTATGTTCGAAAGAAAAAATCGTTGTGTACCGGTCAGTTGACGCAGTGGATTCAGGAGCACAGTAGTTTTAAATCATTAAAAAAATAGTAGCCATGAACGAAGAGAAATATATATTGTTTGATCAATATCTTCAAGGTGACATGTCAACGGAGGAAAGATTGAATTTTGAGAAAGAGCTTTTGGCTAATCCTGAATTGGCTTTGGCCTTGGAGACTTTTAAAGAAGTTCAGGTGCAATTAGAATCGAAATTTGGTTTTGAAACCGAAAGAAATGCTTTTGAAGCAAATTTGAAAACCATTTCGAACGAACATTTTAAAGCTGAGAAGCCTAAAGTAATCCGATTAAAACCATGGATTTATCTGGCAGCGGCTTCGGTGGTATTATTGTTTGGATTATTTTTATTTAATCCATCAGAACCAAAGTTTGAAGATTACAATCAATATGAAAATGCTTATTTAACCGAAAGAGGAATTGGAATTGAGCAATTAAAAGAAGCTGAAAACGCCTTTAATGCTAAAGATTATAAAAAAGCTATTCCGCTTTTTGAAGCTGTTTTAAAAGAAAATAAATCGGCAGAAATTCAATATTTTTATGGTGTTTCTTTATTAGAGGATAATCAGATTCAAAAGGCAGAAGCTGCGTTTAACGAAATCAAATCAGGTAATTCTATTTATAAAAACAAAGCGATTTATGCTTTGGCTTTAGCCAAATTAAAACAAAAAGACTACGATTCTTGTAAAGCGATCCTTAAAGCCATTCCTTCAGATTTTGAGAATTATAATCAGGTTGAGGAGTTGTTGGATGAATTGGATTAAGTTTTTAAACACCTAAGAAGCAAAGGGAAACAAAAGGCACAAAGATTTTATACTTTGTGTCTTTTGTTTTTAATGGGATTAAAATAAAACTTTTGTGTCTTTTGTGTTTAAATTTTAAAAAACTTTGCAATTTTGCAGCATTAAAATTTTAGAATTGGAAACAAAACCCATAATTACAGATACTCACACGCATTTATACAGCGAAGATTTTAATGAAGACAGAGATGAAATGATGCAGCGTGCTTTAGCCGCAGGCGTGAGCCGTTTTTTCATTCCTGCTATCGATTCGGCTTATACGGCAGCGATGTATGATTTGGAACAAAAATATCCTGACAATATTTTTTTAATGACCGGTGTACATCCTACTCATATAAAGGATAATTATGAGGAGGAATTAGCGCATGTGGAGGCTGAATTGGCGAAGCGAAAATTCTATGCTATTGGTGAAATCGGAATTGATTTGTATTGGGACAAAACGCATTTAAAAGAGCAACAACAAGCTTTTAAGAGACAAATCCAGTTAGCTAAAAAATATCAATTGCCTATTGTGATTCATTGTCGTGAAGCTTTTGATGAAGTTTTTGAAGTTTTAGAAGAGGAAAAATCAGCAGATTTATTCGGGATTTTTCATTGTTTTTCGGGGACTTATGAACAAGCGCTTCAGGCTTTGTCGTATAATATGAAATTAGGAATTGGGGGAGTAGTTACTTTTAAAAACGGGAGAATTGATCAGTTTTTGAATCAAATTGATATTAAACATATTGTTTTAGAAACCGATGCGCCTTATTTGGCTCCGGTTCCTTTTAGAGGAAAAAGAAATGAAAGTAGTTATCTGGTGAATGTAATCGATAAGTTGTCAGTTCTTTACAGTGTTTCTACGGATGAAATTGCCAGAATTACTACTGAAAATTCAAAAGCTATTTTTGGGATTTAAAATAGAATTCTCTTAAATTAAATATTTTTTTTGTTCATTTGTTTTTCTAATAATACTATAATGCAAAAGTTTGACGAGATTCGGCCATATTATGATACCGAAATAAATAAAGCGATAAGAAAAGTGCTTCATCATCCTATGTTGAAGTCGTTGATGAATTTTTCGTTCCCAGATGTTGATGATGAAGTTTGGAAAGAACAATTATTGAAAACCTATTCGATTCGTGATTTTCAGTGTAATTTTATCTATCAATCAGTACAAAAAGTGTTGGAAAAAAGCTCTGAAGGTTTATCAACTTCAGGTTTTGAGCATTTGGAACCTAATACCTCTTATTTGTTTATTTCTAATCACAGAGATATATTATTAGATACCACTTTGTTGAATGCTACCTTGTTTGAGCATGATTTGGTGATGACGGCTTCAGCAATTGGAGATAATTTGGTTAAGCAGCCATTCTTGCATGTTTTGGCTAAATTAAACAGAAATTTTTTGGTGCAAAGAGGTTTAGGACCAAGAGAAATGTTGCAGAGTTCAAAAATTTTATCAGAATATATAAGTCAGTTGTTACAGCATGAAAATCGTTCAGTTTGGATTGCACAACGTGAAGGAAGAACTAAAGACGGAAATGATGCTACTAATCCAGGCGTTTTAAAAATGATAGGAATGGCTTCGGATGAGGCTAATTTGATGGATTATTTCAAAAAATTAAAGATTGTTCCTGTTTCCATTTCCTATGAATATGATCCGACGGATGCTTTGAAAATGCCACAATTATTAGCAGAAGCAAATAATGAAGTCTATGTGAAGCAGGAAAATGAAGATTTTATGACCATTTTGAGTGGTGCTTTAGGGCAAAAGAAAAGAATTTTTATCCATATTGGAAAAGTTTTAGATACTGAAATTGATACCATTGTAGCAGAAAATGACAATGGAAATAAACAAATTCAGGCATTGGCACAGGCTATAGACGATTCTATATTGAGTAGTTATAAATTGTGGCCTACTAATTATATTGCCTACGATATTTTGCATAAAACTGATAAATATTCAAATCAATATACAGAGGATGAAAAAGCCATTTTTGTGAGAAGATTGGAAAAACGAATAGATGCTTCTAATCCTATAGCTTTTCAAGGAATATTAGCGATGTATGCTAATCCAGTGGTTAATAAACTGAAATATACGCATGAACTCAAGGACTAGAATTCTTTTAATTTACACCGGTGGAACCATTGGAATGCAAAAGGATTCAAAAACCGGAGCATTAAAAGCGTTTAATTTTAGTAAATTATTACAAAGAGTACCTGAGTTAAAACAATTGGATTGTGAGATTGAAACCTATTCTTTTGAGCATCCTATTGATTCTTCGGATATGAATCCTGCTTATTGGAGTACCATAGCCTCGGTTATTGAGACCAATTATAATGAATTTGATGGATTTGTAGTGCTTCATGGTTCGGATACTATGTCGTACACGGCTAGTGCGTTGAGTTTCATGTTAGAAAATTTAACCAAGCCAGTTATCCTTACCGGATCTCAATTACCTATTGGAGATTTACGTACTGATGCCAAAGAGAATTTAATTACGGCGATTCAGGTTGCTTCTATGCGAGAAAATAATCAGGCAGTGATTCAGGAAGTAGGACTTTATTTTGAGTACAAATTATATCGTGGAAATCGTACGACCAAGATTAATTCGGAGAATTTTAATGCTTTTGCTTCGCCAAATTATCCTGCATTGGCCGAATCAGGAGTTTATTTAAACTTTAAAAAAGAAGTTTTTTTAGCTGATAATGCTAAGGGGGAATTTAGAGTGCATCATTCTTTTGATACCAATGTAGTTATTGTGAAAATGTTTCCTGGGATGAGTGCAGCTATTTTTAGCGCTATATTAGCTGTTCCAGGATTAAAAGGATTAGTTTTAGAAACCTATGGTTCCGGAAATGCCACCACCGAAAGTTGGTTTTTAAATGCGCTGGAAGCTGCTGTAAAAAGTGGAATTCATGTTGTTAATGTGACCCAATGTTCGGCAGGAAGTGTCAATATGGGGCAGTATGAAACCAGTTCAGATATGAAGAAAATTGGTGTTATATCAGGAAAAGATATCACTACCGAAGCTGCTATTACTAAATTGATGTTTCTATTAAGTCAAAATATAGCAGTAAACGAATTCAAAACTGTTTTTGAAAAATCACTAAGAGGAGAAATGACAGAATAAATCTTTTTTTGTTTTTCTAAGTCATTTTTTTTCTTGTTATTTGCAATCCCAAATAGAGAGGTGTCCGAGTGGTTGAAGGAGCAAGCCTGGAAAGTTTGTATGTGGGTAACTGCATCGTGGGTTCGAATCCCATCCTCTCTGCTGATATTACATGCTAAACCTTAAGAACATTTTTTGTTTTTAAGGTTTTTTTGTTGGTGTATTTTTTTAGGAAAAAAATTAGAATTTTAGCTAAAGAATGTTCATTACAAGAGATAAAATATAATCTTTGTATTATGAAAAATATACAATTTTTAGTTCTTCTTCTCGGTTTTACTTTTTCTTTAGTAACTAATGCTCAAACAAAAGCTTTCGAAATTATTCCACAAATCCCGGAGCCGGGAGAACAAATAACTATTTCATATAATCCGGAGTTGACTAACTTAAAAGAGGCTACTCAAATTTCAGGAATTATGTATGTCTATGATGATTTTAAATGGGTAATCAAAGACATATCGCTCACGAAAACAGGAATAGGTACTTGGGAAACCAGAGTGCAACTACCGGAACACGCAGCATTAATCAATTGTGTTTTTAATTCAAATTCACAAATCGATAGAGGAGGTAAACAAAGCTATTCGCAGAGGATTGAAAAATCAGCCGGGGCATTTTTAGCTTGGGGGATGGGACATTCTGCTGTTTTTCAAAATGAAATTCCTGTAAAAGTTGATAGCACTGCTTTTGTCAAAGATTCAGTGGCTTTGCAGTGGATACAATCAGAAATTGAGCATCATCCAGTCAGTTATTTATCAGCTTTTTACCAAGAGTTGACTTTAAATAAAAAAGTTCAGTCATCAGCAGCTACTAATCGGATAAAAAATGAATTACGATTTGTACTGACAAATACATTAAATCATCATCAACAATATGATGTTCAAAAAACATTGAAATTGTTGGAAGGGACTAAGGATAAAATTTTCATTGATTCTGTCCAAAAAACCTTGATTAAGAAATATCCAAACGGAGTTTTGGCAAGAGATCTGGCCTTGAAAAAAATCTTTTTACAACCTAATCTTGATTTAAAGTCTAAACAGTACCTGGCTTTTGTACAACAATTTCCTAAGAAAGATTTTGAAGATATATACACTGAGGTTGAGAATTTGTATAATGATAAAATATATAAAGCGGTAGCTTATCATTCGTTTACAAAATATAATGACTATTCGATAATCATGAATAGTTTAAAGGAAGTGTCTTTTGCTAATTTGATTGATTTTAGCAGGCAACTTATAATAATACCTTTCGAGAAAAATAAGGCGACGAAGGATATGGCTTTTTTTCAAACTTTAAGGATGTATGCTCTTTCTATCATACCGGAATTAGAAGTCCGCGAAAATCGTGTTCCAAAAGAATATCGGGAAAAATTATCCTTGAGTCAATGGCGACAATTAGTGCTTCAGGATGCCGCCGAAGCCTATTTTGCATATGCCAGAATTTTAGAAAAACTCAATAATTATAAAGAATCACAACGGCTATTGGAGAAAATCAAAGAAGAATATGGCTGTAAAAATACTTCGTTTAATGAAGTGTATTACCGAATGTTAATTCGCAACGGAAATTTGGCGCAAGCCAAAACCTATTTTGAATTATGTGCAAAAGAGAATAAACTTACCCTTGTGATGAAAGAAATAGCAAGCAAGACTTTTTAGTAATTAAGTAAATTGTGGCATTAAATAGGAGAAGTGTTTTCAATTTAGGAATAGTAAAGATAGCACTAATATTTTACCCTAAATTACTTTTTGTAGTTCACTTTTGATTTAATGGATTCTTTATTTAATTCAAAGAAATTTAAGCTGTAGTATTTATAGTATTTTTTGATAATTAAAATTTACATAGTTTTGTTTTTCTGCAATTCACTACCTTAAGTTTCTATTTTGGATGTTAATATTGTTTTAGAGCAACTTAAAAATAAAAATGAAGCTGTTTATAAAAATGTTTTTGAACGTTATTATAAAGAGTTAGTAGTTTATGCGCATAATTTTCTTTACGATCAATTAGCTAGTGAAGATGTAGTTCAGGAAGTATTTATTGTTCTTTGGGAAAATGCCAAAGTTTTGGATATTAAAACCTCATTGAAAGCATATTTGTATGCAATGGTAAGGAATCGCTGTTTGAATTATTTAAAATCTCTTAAAATCACAAATGATTTAAATATTGTCGATTTGAATTCGATGCTTGTTTTAGATGAGGAGTTGGATTTAATCTCTGAAGAAGAAAAAAATATTTTGTACCAACAGCTTATTAAAATAATTGATACTTTACCTGAAAGTATGCAGCAGGTTTTTAAATTAAAGTTTATAGAAAACTACTCCTATAACGAAATTGCTGAAGAATTAGATATTTCTGTCAATACCGTCAAAACCCAATTGCAAAGAGCTAAGTTAAAAATTAGTCAATCTTTAGTTGTCATAATTGCATTGATTTCGACAAAAATGTAAGAATAATATCTTTGTTTATTAAAAATTTAATTTTTTTTTAATTTTTTCTTAAAACTTTGTAGCCTATTTATCGATTTCAGTTGTCATAGTTAAAAATTACAGTAAAGTAATTGTTAATTATAAAGAATTCGCAAATGGAATTTAAACTGATTGTAAAAAAAATAAACAACACCCTAACTCAGGAAGAAGAAGTTGTTTTTTCTCAATGGTATCATCAGTCGGATGACAATAAGGTCTATTTCGAAAAAGTGAAAAATAATTATTATGCCAATCTTAATCCTGATAATATCGATTTGGATACTGCTTGGTATGCTATTAAATCTAACATAAAACCACAAAGAAGAATTAAATATTATTATGCCGTTGCTGCTTCGGTAGTAATACTATTTGGTCTTGGATATTTTTTTAGTACCAATGATTCTTTGAATCAAAATGTTAATCAAAATACGATAGTTGAATCAACTTCAAAAAGTAATGAGGTCATATTGACTCTTGCAGATGGATCTAAAGTAGTTTTGAATAATCAAAATAATGGGGTAGTAGCAAATCAGGAAAATGTTACTATTACTAAAGATAAAGATGGACAAATTATTTATAATGATAGTAAGCAAGTTCATAATGGAAAACCTTCTTTTAATACCCTAAATATCCCTAACGGTCAAACATTTCAAGTTACATTGCCAGATGGAACTAATGTTTGGTTAAATGCTGGTTCGTCATTAAAATATCCAACTTATTTTGAGGGAAATAACAGAACTGTTGTTTTGACAGGTGAAGCCTATTTTGAAGTAGCTCATAATCTCAAAATGCCTTTTAAAGTTTTTTCAAACGGGCAGGAAGTGGAGGTTCTTGGAACACATTTTAATATTAGAGCTTATGCTAATGAACCCTTCTTAAAAACTACTTTATTAGAAGGTAGAATTAAAATTTCGGAGGGAAACAATAAAGCAATTGTAAAACCAGGTGAACAAATTGTGGTTTCATTAGGTAAACATCATATGTATTCTAAGCAAGTAAATGTTGAATCGGCAATAGCATGGAAAAATAGATTATTTTATTTTGAAAATGCTCGATACGATGAAATTATGCGTGAAATAGAAAGATGGTATGATGTTGAAGTGATTTATAAAAATAAAATGTCAAATGAAAGATTTGAAGGTGCAATCCAAAAAGATTTACCATTAAATCAAGTCTTGAAAATGTTAGAAAGTGAAGATGTACACTTTAAAATACAAGGAAAGGAGGTGATTGTGACACAGTAATGATAAATGTGAAACAAGAACCTATGTGATAAAAAAAAAACCAAAGCGCGGGAACGCTTTGGTAATTAGAAGCATAGTTCTTAAAGCGTACTGAAGCCTAATTAATAACCAGCAAATTCAAAAGTAATGAATTTTACAATTAATCAAAAATTAAGTCGTGCTAAGGAATTTATTTTACAAAGTAAATTCAGAGCAATCGTGAGGAATAAATTTACTGCACTATTTTTACTGCTATTTCTTTTTTTTGCCAGTAATGTTATGGCACAAAGTTCAAAAACAGTTACGATTACGGGGAATAATCTAACGCTACAAAATGTTTTTTCTTCAATTACTAAACAAACCGGTTACGTTTTCTTTTATAATATGAAAATATTAGAAAATGCAAAACCTGTAAATGTAAACATTAAGAAGAAACCAATTTCTGAAGCTTTGAATCTGGTTTTGCAAGGTCAGTCCTATTCGTATTCTATTCAGGATAAGACTATTGTAATTACAGCAAATAATTCAGATAAAAGTTCGACAGATATAATAAATATTGAGGGACGTGTTCTAAATGAAAAAAACATACCTCATATAGGAGTTTATGTATGGGTAATAGGGACAAAAAATGGTGCTATTACAGATGCTGATGGTGGTTTTGCTTTGAATAATGTCTCTAGTAATGCGGTTGTTGAAGTTTCAGGTGTAGCTATCGAAACTACAAGAATTGTTGTTGATGGACGTTCTAAAATAACAGTAATAGCAAAAGAGAAATTAACGGAATTAGACGAACTTGTTGTTAATAACGGTTACCAAAAAATTTCTAAATTACGCTCGACAGGTTCTGTAGCTACGGTTACTTCAGAACAGTTAGACAAAATTCCGGTGTCCAATGTAATGCACCAATTAGAAGGACAAGTAGCAGGTTTAGAACTAGATATCTTAGATTCCGATAATACTTTTGTTTACGGAAATTTATATGGAGATGGAGCCGGAAAAACGAGTTATAATTTCAGAATTAGAGGGAAATCAACTTACAGTAGTAATGCGATGCCATTAATAGTTCTGGATGGAACTCCTACTGAATTGGATATCAGAACCCTAAACCCAAAAGACATCGAAAAGATTACTTTTCTTAAAGACGCTGCTGCCGCTGCCATTTATGGTGCAAGATCGGCCAATGGTGTAATGGTTATTGAAACAAAAAAAGGGAAACAAGGAAAAACCAGATTTAGTGCTTCTCAAAATTATGGGATTGCTAATAAGACTTCTTTAAATAAACTTCCTTTGATGAATTCTTCTCAGATTTTAAATTTAGAGCAGGAGTTAGTCGATAAAAATATGATTGCTGATCCTTCAAAAGCTACAAGTTTATATAATTCTACTCCTATAAGTCAGGGTGTTGAATATATGTTTCAGGAAAAGAGAGGTACTATTACTACAGCTCAAAAAAATGCATTTTTAGATCAGTTAAGAAGTCAAAATAATTATGATCAAATTACTAAATATTTGATGCGTTCCTCAGAAACAAGTAATTATAATTTCTCTTTTAGTGGTGGGGATACTAATGGCTATACGTATTATACGGCTGCGTCATTTTCTAACGAAAAAACACAAGCTGTTGGTACTGGAGGAAAAAGAATGACTTTCACGGTGAATCAGGATTTTAAACTTTTGAATTATTTAAAAGTAAGTACAAGTTTAAAAGGGTCTTTCTTTAATTTTGATCAAAATGGTTTAGGGTTGAGTCCATTAGGGGCTTCTTTGACAACTTATTTGCCTTATAATAGTATCGTAGATAACAGTGGAAATTCAGTTTCTTATTACCGTCGATTTTATAGTGCAGATACCGATAGATTAGAGGGGTACGGTTATTTACCTTGGAAGTATAATTATATTGATGAGTTAAATAATAGTAACCGTAATACTAAGGAAAATAATTACTCCGCTAATATTTCGGTAACAGCTCCTTTGTTTAAAGGTTTAGATGCTATAGGTACTTATTATATTGAGAACTCAAATGCAGATAATAGAAATTTATACAATCAAAACACTTTTTATACAAGGGATTTTATTAATAATGCGACTTTTTACAATACTGCAACTGGAGTTTTAACAAGAGCAATTCCTCTTGGGGCAATTAATCAAAGTAATAGATTTATTAAGGATAGTTATACTGCCAGAGGTCAATTGGCATATAATTCTCTTTTTGCAAATAAACATGCTGTGGAATTGCTTGGTGGTATTGAGTTTAGACAAACCAAGGAGGGGCAACAATCAGGTACTTTATATGGTTATAATGAAGATGCGCAAACATCAATTGATATACCGTCAATGATTTATACCTCAGTTTATGGTGCTACTAATACTGCGATTTATAATAATTTATTGAAAAATCAAAGACGTCGTTTCTTATCTTATTACGGTAATGGATCTTACAGTTATGATAACAGATATACGATTTCAGGTAGTATTCGTTTAGACGATTATAACAACTTTGGAGTAGATAAAAGTTATAGAAGAACACCTTTATGGTCAACCGGTTTCAAATGGAATATTACTAACGAAAGTTTTATGTCTAACCAAAATGTGTTTAATAACTTGAGTCTTCGGGCTAGTTACGGGTATAATGGAAATATTAGTTTAACTACTTTTCCTTTTACCAATATTTCATTGGCTAACGTGGATTATTTTTCTCAACAACCTTATGCTTTTATTTCAGCTGCTGCAAACCCTACATTAAGATGGGAGAAAACAGGTATTTTAAACTTTGGTATAGACTTTAGTGTATTAGATTCTCGTTTGAACGGTACTGTCGAATATTACAAAAAGAAGAGTACAGATTTACTGCAGGATTTCCCTGTTTCTCCTTTTTATGGTTTGCCAAATAATACATTGGTTCGAAATACGGCAACTCTAGATAGTCATGGAATTGATTTGAATTTAAGTGGTGTTTTAGTAAAATCAAAAGACTTTGGATTAGATATGTCATTGGTTACAACATATAACACTAATGAAGTAACCGATTCAAGATATACGAATTACTCATTGTACTTAAACGGTACTGGTAGTACACCTCCAATTGTTGGATATGGATTGAATAGCATTTTTGCTTTTAGAAATGCTGGATTAAATGCTTCTGGTGTAACACAAGTATATGATAAGGATGGTAATATTGTTCAGGCAACAACTGCTTTAAAAGATATTGCCGATATGAAATATATGGGAACATCAACTCCAAAATATTACGGTAGTTTAAGTGCTAATTTATCATACAAAAAGTTATCTCTGTACTTATTAGCTACTTACAAATTAGATTATGTTTTATTTAAGCCTTCATTCAATCAATACGTGAGTCGTTATAATACATTTAATGGATACGACTTAAATGCCGAGATTGATCAAAGATGGAGAAATCCAGGTGATGAAGCAACTACTACTGTTCCTGGAGTAAGAGGAATGGGAGGTTATAGTTTTGCTCGTTTTTTGTTTAGCGATAATCGTGTAATTGATGGTGACCATATCCGTTTCAAAGAAATTTCATTGAAATATGATTTCTCTGATTTGTTTGCTAATACTTTTATCGAAGGTGCTTCATTAACCTGTTCTGCCCGAAATTTAGGTCTTATTTGGAGAAAGAACAAAGATGGTCTTGATCCTGATTTTCTTCCGTATACAGGAACTTCGATGAAATTACCTCCATCGGCATTGTATACAGTAGGTTTCAATTTTAATTTTTAATAGCTTAAAATGATGAAAAAAATCTTAATATATATTGGAGTACTTGCAACTGTTTTTACGAGTTGTGATAATTATGTGGATATTAAAACAGAGGGGAAGTTAATACCTAAAGAAACTGCTAATTACAGATACCTTTTGAATAATGCTTCTTCGTTTAATTTTACCTATTCATTGGTTGATGTGTCTTCTGACGATATAGTGATGCGAGATGATCATGCAACTTATTTTGATGCTTATTATGCAAGTTCGGCTTATTACAAGCCTTTTGTAAATACGTATAAATGGGCGGATGAAGTTTATCCTATAGGTGAGTCAGATAGTAATTTAAATACAATGTATGCAGCACTAAACATTTGTAATGTAGTCATTTCTGAAGTAATGAACAGTACTAATGGAACTGATGCTGAACGATTAGCCTTAAAAGGTGAAGCACAAGTACATCGAGCCTTTTATTATCTGACTTTAGTAAATACTTTTGGTAAAGCTTTTGACCCTGCAACTTCAAGTACAGATCCAGGAGTTCCATTATTTACGGAACCAACAGTAGATGCTGATATTGTTCGTGCATCTGTCCAAAAAGTATACGATTTAATTGTTAGTGATTTAACGGAAGCGATTGATTCAGGTTTAAAATCAGTAAATACCGGAAGAAATGTAGGCTTTTCTTCAAAAGCTTCTGCTTATGGTCTTTTGGCAAGAACTTATTTGTATATGGGGGAATATGCAAAAGCATTAACGAATGCCGAAGCGGCATTGGCTTTACAAAATACGCTGCTTAATTTAGAAACTTATGCAAGTTATGGTGATTATTCTTGGCCAACAACCTTTCAGGATCCTGAAATTATGTTGTCTAAATCATCAAATAGTTATATGTATTCTCCAACGATTTTGTCTTTAAGCGATGAATTGTTGAATTCTTTTGATACCAAAGATTTAAGATATCAATTGTACACAAGACCTATTTCTAACATGACATGGGGAAGTTTCTCGCAAGGGAGAGCCTATTGTAAAGAATATTTGTCTGGTGATGCTCGTAATGCAGGGCCAACAGTTCCTGAAATGTATGTGATAAAGGCAGAATGTGAAGCTAGAAATGGTAATGCAACTACGGCAATGGCAACTATAAATACTTTGCGTAAAAAACGTTTTAAAGCTGCTGAATATTATGATTTAACAGCTACTAATGCTGAGGATGCTCTTGTAATAGTATTAGCTGAACGTCGTAGAGAATTAATGTGCAGAGGAGGGTTCAGATGGTTTGATCTTAAAAGACTAAATAAAGATCCTCGTTTTGCAAAAACAATAACTCATAAGTATCTTACTGAGACCCACATTTTAGAGCCTAACGGAAATCGTTATCAATTTCCTTTTGCAAAAATCCTCTTTGATTATGCTCCAAACTTAGAGCAAAATAATTAAAAGAATATTATAAAAGCACGTTCAGTTATTTACTGAGCGTGCTCTTTGAAAACAAAAATTAAACAAATGAGAATAGTTAAATTAGCGGCACTTTTTTTAAGTGTCAGTGCGGCTTCGTATGCACAGGAGAGTGTTCAAAAATTTCTTGTTTCACCGGAACACCCAAAAGGAGGTGAAGAAATTACAATTACTTATGATGCTGTAGATGGGCCTTTAGTAAATGCAAAAAATGTTGATGGTGTTATTTACACTTACGATAATTTTAAATGGCATGCTGACGATATCAGTCTAAAATCAGCCGGAGATAAAAAATGGCAGACAAAAGTAAAATTGTCAGATCATGCTTCATTAATAAGTTGTGTTTTTAAATCGGATACGATTAAAGATAATGGCGGTAAAATGACCTATTCCTGGATTCTGGAAAAAGATCCTGGGGCATATATGGGTTGGGGATTTTTAAGAACTCCGGATTTACAAGACGAAGTGCCTAATATTGTTCATGATAGTGCTTACATTGGTAGAGAAGTGTCTTTATTCTGGATTAATAATGAGTTAAAATACCATCCGGAAAGCCGTACTCATTTGTTTTTTGAAGGTGCTAAATTAAAACAGCTAAAAACAGGCGAAGCGCAGCCTCAACTCATAAAAAGAGAAGTTCGTTTCGTTTTAGGAGAAAAGAAGTTAGATAATGTAACCCAATACAACATTCAAAAAACCATCGGTTTAATGGCGCAACCGGAGCATAAGGTATTTGCAGATTCGGTGCAAAATGTTTTACTTAAAAAATACCCTTACGGAGTTTGGGCTCGCGATATTGAAATCAAAAAAATATTTTTTGAAACTGATTTTGAAAAGAAAGTAGCTCTGTACAATGCATTTGAGAAAAACTTTCCTCAAAGTAAATTTCAGGATGTTGTAACGGATACAGAAAGTTTGTATTATGATAAAATGTTCAAAGGGATTGCTTATACTTATATTGTAAAAAACAAAGATTTCAACTACGCTATTAATAGTGTAAAAAAAGTTTCTTTTAATCTTTTGGTAGATTATGCCTGGCATTTAGTGTCAATTCCTTTTCATAGAGATCAGGATGGAATCGAAAAAACATCTTTAGAAACATTGAAACGATATGCAGATGTTATAATTCCTGAAATGGAGAACAGAGAAACATTTGTACCTAAAGAATTTGTTGGGAAATTATCACCGAAAGAATGGCAGCAAAAGACCTTACAAATGGCATTCAGAGAATATTTTACCTATGCTAATCTTTTAGAGATTTTTGAAAATTATGACTTGTCCAAAAAATATTTAGAGAAGATTAAGCCAATAATGCAATATAATGATGCTTCTTTCAATGAAGTGTATTCAAGAATGTTGTTGAGAGAAGGAAAAAATGCCGAAGTAAAAGCTTATTTAGAAAATGCAGCTAAAATAAACAACATTACTCCAACATCGATAGCGATATTAAAGAAAATGTTTGTAGATGGAGGAAAAAAAGAAGCTGATTTTGAATCTTATTTTGAATCCTTAAAGGCAAATACAAATGAAGAACATAAAAACAAATTAATCGCAGAACTGATCAATCTTCCTATTGGAGATTTTGATATGGAAAGTAACCGCGGAGGTCATGTAAAATTATCAGATCAAAAAGGTAAAATTGTAGTTCTTGATTTTTGGGCTATGTGGTGCGGACCATGTAAAAATGCTATGCCGGGAATGAATATGGCTGTAAATAAGTACAAAGAAGATAAAAATGTACAATTCTATTTTGTAGATACTCAGGAGTATATCAAGGATTTTAAAGCGCAAACTCAGGCTTTTATCAAAGAGAAAGGTTTCGATTTTACTATTCTTTATGATAGCAAAAATCCAAAAACTGGAAAATATGATGCAGTGTATGAAAATTATGCCAATGCTTTCCATTTTTCGGGAATCCCACAAAAAATGGTAATTGATCAAAATGGTAAATTACGTTGGATGTCAAACGGATATTTTGGAAGCCCAAGTGAATTAGCTGATGAACTTTCAATCATCATTGAGTATTTAAAATCAGAGAATAAATAATTAAGATTGAAATTAAATCAATGAATAACTACAAATTTTTAATTGTAATTACTGTGTTTTTGTCTTGTCAGCTTGGTTTTTCGCAAACCATCTGGCAAGGACAATATCACTCTAACAGAATCATTTTATCAGGTGATTTAATTACAGATCAATTGGATTCACTTAAATTGAGTATTCCTGAATACGGAATGAATGACGTTAAAGTATTGACAAAAGTTAAGGCTGATAGTGTTTCCTTTGATAACAAAATGTATGGATATACTTTTAAAGGAAAATTCAATAAAGAAAAAAACGGGATCGAAGGTGTGTTTAACTACTATACTATTCCAAATGCTTCAATTGTTTTAAAGAAAGAAAAAGAAATCCAGCCGTTGTATTTTTCGCAACATCCTAAAAAACCGTATTCTTATGAAGTTAAGGACTTTACTTTTTTCGGTAAGAATACACAGCTTAGCTATGGAGCAACATTAACGCTGCCACAAAATAAAAAAAAATATCCTCTGGCTATTTTGATTTCTGGTACAGGACAGCATGATCGAAATTACACCTATAACGGACGAGAGTTTTTTACTGTTTTGGCTGATTATCTGGCTCGAAATGGAATAGCTTCTTTACGTGTAGACGATAGGGGAAGAGGTCAAACAACAGGAGATTTTGAAACTGCTACAACAGGAGATTTTGCCGATGATGTTGAGGAACAAATTGCATATTTGAAAAGTCAAAAAAATATTGATGCTTCTTATGTTGGTCTAATTGGTCATAGCGAAGGTGGAATGATTGTCTCAATTGTAAGTTCCAGAAACAAGGATGTTAAATTCATGATAAGTCTTTCAGGGGTAGGAGTAAGTGGATTAGAAATACTCAATTTGCAAAATACAGCTATTCTTAAAAGTTATAATTTTTCAGATAAAGTAGTTGCTAAACAAATGGAAATGTACAATGAAATGTTTAAAGTTGTTTACAATACTAAAGATGAGGAGTCAGCTAAGCCGGAGTTGGAAGTAAAGTTGAAAGAATGGATGCAAAAACAGGATACTTTGACTTTAAAAGAAGTTCAATTATTTGACGGAAGGGATCAAACTTTCTTGTATCGTTATGGTAAAGATGCTGACAGGAAATGGTATCGATTTAATATTCATTATAAGCCTGAAGATTATTTGCCTAAAATTACGATACCCGTTTTTGTTGCAAACGGTGATAAAGATATTCAGGTTCCTGCAGTTGAAAATAGCAATTCATTTAAGAAATTCCTGAAAACCAAAGATCTTACGACTAAAATTTATCCTAATTTAAATCATATGTATCAACATTGCAAGGAATGTACACAAAAGGAAAGTAAGGAGCTTGATGAGGTTTTCTCTATAGAAGTATTGTGTGATCTTTCAAAATGGATTCAGCTTCATTATCGAAAAAGATAGTTATAACAGCTTGAGTTTTTATTTAGTTGAAAACGGAATTTTAAATAAAATATAGTTAAAATAAATAGAGGCTGACCAACTAGACTGCACCCAAAAGTTTAGACGAATTTATAATTAAATTTGATAATAATGAGCTCGATATTGTATCGGGCTCATTCCTTTTAGATTAAGTTTTATTCTCTCATTATTATAGTAATCTATAT
>NZ_JBBYHU010000016.1:0-73485 GCF_038289905.1 Flavobacterium flavipallidum
AAGACAGTCTTTTTAAATAACAATAAGCTAATTCGCGAAGCTTATTTTTGAATCCAGTTCCCATTAACATCTGAATAAACAGTAGCTGCCTGGTCTTTAACCGATATTTCTAATTTATACTCTTTCTTATCATTAACGAAAGCTTTTGACAAAACAGCATCAGGATACGATTTTTTTAAAGCTTCGGTAACAGCGGCTGGAAGTTCTTCGATTTTAATTTCAGTAAAGGCATCCGTAGCGGGTGTTTCTTGTTGTGCTGGAGTTGTTTCTTTCTGTTCCGTTTGGGCGTTTATTGCCGTTAAACTTCCTAATACAATTGCTATGGTTAAAACTATTTTTTTCATGTTGTGTAATTTTTAATTTAAACTTATTTTCTTAATTATTTTTGAATCCATTTTCCATTTTCGTCTGCATATAATGCACCTACCTTTTCTCCCACTTTAACTTCCAGCTTATACTCTTTTTTATCACTTACATAAGCCTTATTAATTATTGCTTCTGGATATGCTTTCTTTAAAGCATCAGTAATTGCCGCAGGAATTTCTTCGATTTTAATTTCTGTATAAGAATCTGTTGCTGGCGTTTCTTGTTGAGTTGGAGTTGAATCTTTCTCTCCCGTTTGAGCATTCATTGCTGTTAAACTTCCTAATACGATTGCTGCTGTTAAAACTATTTTTTTCATGGTATATAATATTTAATTGTTATTAATGATTTATACATTCTACAATGAAATTTTCGTACCACATTTTTAAAGCAAACAAGCAAATACCTAAAAAACTAATTATCAAATAATTAAAAAAATTAATCGTTTACACAAAATGTATACTACTGTGTAACACCCTTAAAAACTGTATACTTATTACACACTTTTAGCTATAAAAAAAGCCGCATCAAACGATACGGCTTTCGCAAAAATTTATTTTTTTACTTATTCTGGGTCATTCATTTTGAATGATTCCATAAAGGCAGTAGTATAATCACCCGAGATATAACGAGGATCATCCATTAATTGTCTATGGAAAGGAATAGTAGTTTTGATACCTTCGATTACAAATTCATCCAAAGCTCTTCTCATTTTACTAATTGCTTCCTCACGCGTTTGCGCTGTAGTAATCAACTTAGCAATCATTGAATCATAGTTAGGCGGAATTGTATAACCTGAATACACGTGAGTATCTAAACGTACTCCGTGTCCACCTGGCATGTGTAAAGTTGTAATTTTTCCAGGTGATGGTCTAAAATCATTATATGGATCTTCGGCATTGATACGACACTCGATAGCGTGTAATTGTGGTAAATAGTTTTTACCAGAAATAGGAATTCCTGCAGCTACCATAATTTGCTCACGAATCAAATCGTAATCAATAACCTGCTCCGTAATAGGGTGTTCTACCTGAATACGGGTATTCATTTCCATGAAGTAGAAATTACGGTGTTTATCTACTAAGAATTCTACCGTACCAGCTCCTTCATATTTAATATATTCAGCTGCTTTTACAGCTGCTTCACCCATTTTTTGACGTAATTCATCGGTCATGAATGGAGAAGGTGTTTCTTCAGTTAATTTTTGGTGACGTCTTTGAACAGAACAATCTCTTTCAGAAAGATGACAAGCTTTTCCATAAGAATCTCCTACTACTTGAATTTCGATATGACGTGGCTCTTCAATCAATTTTTCCATGTACATTCCGTCATTTCCAAAAGCAGCAGCCGCTTCCTGACGAGCACTTTCCCAAGCTTTTAGTAAATCCTCTTCTTTCCAGATAGCACGCATTCCTTTACCACCACCACCGGCAGTAGCTTTCATCATTACTGGATATCCAATTTCTTTAGCTACTTTTTTTGCTTGTTCATAAGACTCTAAAATCCCTTCTGAACCTGGAACACATGGAACTCCTGCTTCAATCATAGTTGATTTTGCAGTAGCTTTGTCTCCCATTCTGTCAATCATTTCCGGCGCAGCTCCAATGAACTTAATTCCGTGTTCCTGACAGATTTTTGAAAATTTAGAATTTTCAGAAAGGAAACCATATCCTGGGTGAATTGCATCAGCATTTGTAATTTCTGCTGCAGCAATAATATTTGACATTTTCAAATAGGACAAGTTGCTTGGTGCAGGTCCAATACAAACCGCTTCATCAGCAAACTTTACATGCAAACTTTCTGCATCAGCAGTAGAGTAAACAGCAACTGTTTTAATTCCCATTTCCTTGCACGTTCTGATTACACGAAGTGCAATTTCTCCTCTGTTTGCAACTAATATTTTTTTAAACATCTCTTTTATATTAAAAATTACAAATTCCAATCTCCAAATTCCAAATGCTTGGATTTTGTGATTTGTCTATTGGAATTTTTAAAAAATTATGATGGGTCTACTAAGAATAATGGTTGATCAAATTCTACTGGAGACATATCATCAACTAATATTTTAACGATTTTTCCAGAAACTTCAGATTCGATTTCGTTAAATAATTTCATTGCTTCAACAACACATAAAACATCACCTTTAGCAATAGAACTTCCTACTTCAACAAACATTGGTTTGTCTGGAGATGGTTTTCTGTAAAAAGTACCAATCATTGGTGACTTAATAGTGATATATTTTGAAGTATCATCTGCAGCTGGAGCTGCTGCCACCGGAGCCGCTGCAACTGGAGCTGCTGGTGTAGCTACAATTTGTTGAACAGGAGCTGCTGCAGGTAATTGTTGTACATAAGCTGGCTCAGGAGTATTACTTTCTAATACAGTTCTAATAGTAATTTTTACATCATCCATTTCTAATTTTACTTCAGCAACACCAGAATTGGATACAAATTTAATTAGGTTCTGAATTTCTTTTAAATCCATAATATTTACGATTTTAGTTTAAATTTATTGTTTGTTATATGCCCATTTAAGGTAAATAGATCCCCAGGTGAATCCTCCTCCAAATGCAGCAAAAATAATAGTATCTCCTTTTTTAAACAAATGTTCGAAATCATTTAAAACCAAAGGCAAAGTTGCCGATGTGGTATTACCATATCTTTCAATATTCATTAAAACTTTAGATTCCTCTAAATTCATACGATTTGCCGTAGCATCAATGATACGTTTATTCGCCTGATGAGGAACTAAAAAGTCTACATCTTCATTTGTTAAATTATTTCTTTTTAAAATTTGCTCACTAGCATCAGCCATATTTGTTACAGCATATTTAAATACTGTTTTACCATCTTGTCTGATACTGTGTCTTTTCTCTTCAACTGTTTGAATTGTAGGCGGATGCAAAGATCCTCCCGCATCAATTTTTAAGAAATCACGGCCAATTCCATCACTTCTTAAATACTCATCTTGCAATCCAAGACCTTCAGTATTAGGTTCAAATAATACAGCTCCTGCACCATCACCAAAAATAATACAAGTTGTTCTATCAGTATAATCAACTATGGAAGACATTTTATCAGCCCCAATTAATAACACTTTTTTATATCTTCCTGATTGGATGTAGGCTGCAGCTGTAGACATTCCGTATAAAAAACTGGAACAAGCTGCCTGTAAGTCATATGCAAAAGCATTGGTTGCGCCTATTTGAGTAGCAACATAAGCACCAGTAGCAGAAACCTGCATATCAGGTGTTGCTGTTGCCATTAAAACCAAATCAATTTCTAAAGGGTTTATATTAGCTTTAGCAATTAAATCTTCAGCTGCCTTTATAGCTAAAAAAGAAGTTCCTTTGTCAGCATCTTTTAAAATTCTTCTTTCTTTTATTCCTGTACGAGAAGTAATCCACTCGTCGTTTGTGTCAACCATCGTTTCAAGCACCTGGTTTGTAAGCACAAAATCTGGAACATAAGCTCCAACAGCAGTAATTGCGGCCGTAATTTTATTCATTTTATTCGGATATTTTCCCTTCTGTTTTTACACAAAAGAAAACGTTTAAAAAGGGGTTAAAAGTACAAAAAAAATCCAAACCCTCTATCTTTAAAAACTTCTAATTTAACGAAAATCACAAACAATAAAAAACTCTCACTAATGTGAGAGTTTTTGTATTTTTTATAAAAACATATTATGCAAAAGTAGCTTCTGACTTGTCAATAACCACTTGCCCTCTGTAATACATTTTTCCTTCATGCCAGTAAGCTCTGTGATATAAGTGAGCTTCTCCTGTAACAGGACAAGTAGCAATTTGAGCTACAGTAGCTTTATAATGTGTTCTTCTCTTGTCTCTTCTTGTTTTCGAAGTTTTTCTCTTAGGATGTGCCATTTTACTATATTATTTATCCGTTAATAGTTGCTTTAATTTGTCCCAACGCGGGTCTATATTCTCTTCTTTATTCTCTTTTTTCTCAACTTCTTTGACTTGCAATTCATTCAGTTTATCTAAAGCTTCAGTTTTTAAACTTCCATCTTTTACTCCTGGATGAATTCGTTTTTGGGGTACCGAAAGAGCAATCATTTCATAAACATATTGTGCTATATTTATTTCAAATTCTCCAAAAGGCAAAATTAGCAACTCCTCATTATCATCATTATACACTTCACCAAAACGAACAATCAATTTCATTTTACCTTTTATTGGCAAATCAAAATCTTCTCCCGTTAAGTCACAAGGAACATTTACGGTTCCTTTATGCTTAAAATTCAACTCAAGCATATTGCTATTTTTCTCCAAAACCACCGATACTTTGACACCTGAATTCTGAAATTCATCATACTCAAAGTTATCAAAGAACGCATTATCTATCTGATACTCAAAATGATGTTTTCCTAACTTTAAACCTACAAAAGGAATTAAAAATTCTTTAGTCCTGTCCATTTCAACAAAATTTTGCCCGTAACTTCGGGAGTGCAAAGATATAAAATTATTGTAAAACCAATAACGTTATTAATCTTTTTTTATTTACATTTATTTTTCCTTAACTTTTAAGGGATTTTCAACCATCTCCGCATGCTGAATCCTTGAACGATAGACATCTATAGCTAAATACACCGCTTCTTTAAAAGAATTAAAATCAGCGATTCCTTTTCCTGCAATATCATAAGCCGTTCCATGATCCGGAGACGTCCTTACCTTACTCAAACCAGCCGTAAAATTAACCCCTTTACCAAAAGACAAAGTCTTAAAAGGAACCAATCCTTGATCATGATAAGTAGCAATAACGGCATCAAATTTTTCGTAATGACCACTTCCAAAAAATCCATCAGCAGGGAAAGGCCCAAAAACCATTGTTCCTTCATCAAACATTTTTTTCAAAACCGGACGAATTAATTCTTCATCCTCTTTACCTATAACCCCACCATCTCCACAATGCGGATTCAAACCTAAAACAGCAATTTTTGGATTATTTATACTAAAATCCTTTATTAAAGACTCCTTAACCGTCTTTATTTTTCTAACAATCAAATCCTCAGTTAAACGAGAAGCAACTTGGTTAATAGGCACATGATCTGTAAGCAAACCCACTCTTAAATCGTCATGCACCATAAACATCAAAGCATCACCTTCTAATTCTTGATCTAAATAATCCGTATGCCCTGGAAATTTAAAATCTTCCGATTGAATATTATACTTATTAATAGGAGCAGTCACCAAAATATCTATCAAATCTTCTTTCAAAGCCTTAGTTGCCGCAACGAAAGACTTAATAGCATACTCCCCTACTTTATCATCATTAACTCCTAAATTTAAATCGACACCTTCTTTCCAAACATTCAAAACATTAATTTTCCCCGGAACGAGCTGATCCAGTTTATCTATCCCATGAAGCGCTACGGTAAGTTCTAAATTTCTTTTAATAAAAGATAAAATTTTAACATTAGCAAAAATAACAGGCGTACAAAGCTCCAACATTCTTGTATCTTCGAATGTTTTTAAAACTACTTCGCTTCCAATACCATTTAAATCTCCTATTGAAATTCCTACGATAATATTTTCTGCCTTTTTAACCATATCCACGAGTTTTTATTGCTAATTTTGATGTGCAAATTTAGTAAAATAAAACAAGAATGTTTACAGGAATCATAGAAACCCTTGGAACTATCCAAGAAATAAAACAAGACAAAGACAATATTCACGTAACAATTGACTCTGCCATAACAAATGAACTCAAAATAGACCAAAGTGTCGCTCACAATGGAATATGCTTAACCGTAGTAGCTATAAAAGATAACTCCTACACCGTAACCGCCATAGACGAAACCATAAAAAAAACAAATTTAGGCAGCTGGAAAGAAGGCGACATAGTCAATCTGGAAAGAGCTATGAAACTAGGCGATCGTTTAGATGGCCATATTGTTCAGGGTCACGTAGACCAAACCGGAAACTGCATTGCGATTTCAGAAACTAACGGAAGCTGGCTTTACACCTTTGAATACGATGACCAACTAAACAATCTAACAATCGAAAAAGGCTCCATTACAGTTAACGGTGTAAGCTTAACAGTTGTAAATTCACAAAAAAATCAATTTAGTGTAGCCATCATTCCTTACACTCACGAACATACAAATTTTAAAAATTTCGTAGTTGGATCAAATATAAATCTTGAATTTGATGTAATAGGAAAATATGTATCACGACTTATCGAATTGAAATAAGACATAAAAAAACTCTAGTCTACACTGGAGTTTTTTTATGTCTTATTTCAAATATCACAAAAGAAGCCAACACTATCCCGAAACCTATTGCGAATACCAAAAAATAATTAGAGTGATCAACCGGCAAAGCAGCGGTACAATACGCTCCAGGATTAGAACTATTCCTACACTCATTATAAACATTCATATCTCCGGTTATTTCCAATAATTCATCACAACACTCTAAACCCGGAGGCGGAGGCTGAGTAACTGCTTTAATACTCACTAACAAAAGCGCTATTAAAACAATATATTTAAATCGATTTTTTTTCATCCCAAAGACAAATCATCACAAAAGAACAAAGATATACCAATAAAAGGATTCACCCCAAAAGAAACCTTGTTTAAAACGTTAATTTTAAAGGCTTTTCATCGATTATATTCATCATTTTGCCTTTTTTGTAAAAAAAAACACATTTTAAACAAAAAAGCCCTCATATTACTATGAAGGCTTGATTTTGCTAGTTAGTGGTCCCACCTGGGCTCGAACCAGGGACCACCTGATTATGAGTCAGGTGCTCTAACCAGCTGAGCTATAGGACCGGTTAAGAGTTTGCAATATTACTACTAATTTTTGTTTGCTCCAAATATTTTTGACTTAGTTTTACACTTCTGCTTTAGATAAAAAAACAACACAAAAGAAACGCATTGATTATTAGAATCATATACTTTGACAAAGCTCAATCAAAACTCCATTTGTACTTTTGGGATGCAAAAAAACGACTAACTTATTGTCCGCACCTTTTTTAGGAATTTCGTTCAAAACAACGAAACCCTCTCCTTTTAGCCTTTTAATCTCATCCTGAATATTTTGTACCTCAAAAGCTATATGATGAATCCCCTCACCTTTTTTTTCAAGGAATTTAGCAATAGGACTATCAGGATTTGTGGCTGCTAAAAGTTCAATTTTATTGGTATCTGTCTTGAAAAAAGAAGTCAAAACACTTTCGCTTTCCACCTCTTCTAACTTATAAGGCGAAACTCCCAATAATTTTTCAAACAAAACATTTGAAACTTCAATATCTTTTACAGCGATTCCGATATGATCAATTTTTTTCATTTTTCTGTTTTTCCCAACTTCAAAAACCTACTACTGATTAATAAAGGTATTAAAATAACCGCATTCCCTAATCACATCTTGATAATATTTAGTATCCGAATAATCTTTTTGCAAAGTTTTGAATCCATTCCATGCTAAAAAATTAAGCTTGTCTCCGTAGAATTCCCAATAATCTTTATTTTTAAAATAATAACGTTCGTTATAAAAATCATTACGCTCACATTTAGCTAACAAATAACTACATTTTGCTTTTTGTTCTTTTGTAGTTGCTGCCAATAATGCTTTTTGATAATACATTTTAGACACTGAACAATCAACAATCATCTTTTTCATTGATTCTCTAAAATAAGTCGGACTAGATCCATAGCCTACAATGCTAATCTCGTAAAACGTTCTTGCATTTCCAAAATGAGAGATATTGTAAAACGCATTTCCTAACAACAAACTATTATTGTAAACATCTTCATTTGCCGCTAATTTTTCCTGCATTAATTGGATAGTATTCAAAAAATCAATTTGAGAATATTTCTTTTTTTGAAAAGCCAAATGTTCACAATCGTGACAATCTTTTATATTTCCATTAAAGGGATTTCCATACAACAACTGGAATTGAACAGCATCCGTTTGTTTCAAAAACACTATTGCTTCAGGAATTTTGTTTTGAAATGCGGCCTTCACAGCTTGAAAATTAATAATATCTTTCAACTTTAAATTATAAATCCCTTCGGCAATTTGTTCCAATTCTGTTTTTTTAGATTTTGATAAAAAAGTCTTCATATCCAGAAGATTCTTTTCATTATCATAAAACGAATTACCCATATTACCCGCATAATATTCGGTGGTTTGCGAAAACAACTCAGCCATAACCGCATTATTTTGAGCTTTAAACAAAGAAGACAAATAGTGTCGGCTCCAATTAGAAGCATGATCAAATCGGAAATTTTCAATTTTAGTTCTAGGCAACTCCTGATACAACCACTTCAAATCCTTTAAAATGGTTTGGGCTGAACTCTCATCAATTTTGGATATTTTATTCAAATTATTCACAAAACGAAGCAATCGCAATTGATTGCTAGCCAAAACTGTTTTTGGCATATCCTTTTCAGCCTGATTATAGTTTTGGTCTGCCTTTGCATATTCACCATGTAAAGTTTGCAAATAACCCAAAGCCATATTCCACAAATAAGGTTTAGCAGTAGCATTGGAAACATTAATCTTAGTTACCAACTCCAAAACGGAGGGATTCAATTTAGAAATTTGTTCCTTTTTACTTAGTTCTTTTGAAGGATTTTCCCTGTCACCTCCTATTTTATTTTCCTGATTATTTATCAATCGGGTCAATAAATAATCTAGGTGAGAACTTTTAGGATCTAACTCAAATATTTTGGCAATAGCTTCTTCTTCGTCATTATAATAACCTCTTATTGCCCAAAGTGCTGCTTTTTCCTGATTGGTTTTTGCCATTACTAATGATTGTTTCCAGTCGCTTTCTTCCTGCGGACGAAAACTATAGGCCGCGACAACACGCATTTCGGGACATTTGTCAAAAACCTGACTGTATAAATAATTAGAAACAGCGTAATTTCCCTGTTTATGATGAATTCCTGCCAAATATCCAATAGCTCTGTAATACAAAGTGTTTTTAGGAATTAAGCCCTCAGTTTTATGGAAAAAATCAATTGCTCTTTGTTTAGTATCACTATAAAAATTAGCCTTTATGGTTTGAAACCAATAGCGGTTTTTCAGAAAGGAATCTTTGGTTCTATTGTATTTATTTTCTATTTCCTCGATAACGTCCGAATTTGTAAATTCTTTTGAAACTACCGGATCATAACCCCAATTTTCTTCCCCAATTGAAACGGTTTCTATTTGCTGTGCTAAGTATAAAAAATTAATAAATTCTTTAATTTTCGCCTCTTTCAAATTCATTTTAGAAGCAAATCCTAACGAAGATTCATTTTCCTTTTTAGTCTTAAAAAAGAAATACAACTCTTCCACCGTTATCCTACGGTTGTTTTCCAATAAAAATTCTTTTACATATTGAGGATTCATTTTTCCTTTCAAATAAGACTGCCACTCGGATACAATTTGATCATTGAACCTTGAATTATGTCCTTTGTCAAAACCAATTCCGTAAAAAACATCTCCTGATAAAAACAAAGGCGAATAGGATTTATCAACAAAGGTTTCCGGAGTAAAATTAGAATTGTAATACCAATTGTCAAACCAATCTCCGCCGCCACAAGCATAAATCACGCCATAGGCAAACATCAAAACAGCACTAAAAACAACTACTAACTTGCTTAAAAATATTCTTTTCATAATTTTTCAAATTATCCTGATCTAAATCGTAAAATATAATTTCTTTGGGCTTTTGTGCCACATTTTCCTCTAAATCTTCGGCCATTTCTTTTAAATCCCCAGCTGTTACTGTTTCTATTTTTACCAAATCCTCTTTTTTATAAAAAACTCCTTTTCGGTAATTAGATTGTATCACTTTGAAAGTCGTTGCATCAATAGCTAGAAAATTTTCATCTTTCTGTAAATCCTCCACAGTCAATTTACTCCGCAAACCCAAAATAGAATTATCTCTGCTATGAATTCCCCAGGAATAAATAGGCAAGGCAACATTTAAAACCAAAGGATATTGATTTAAACTTGAAATATAACGTTGCGCAATGCTTCTGTCATAAATAGAATTCCCTGATTTCATAGAAATTGTACCCATGTTATAGTACATTAAAACTCCGGAATCGACATTTGGAATCTTTGTTTTTTCAAAATATTTTACCTGATGCAAACGAATTGTTGCGGATATTTTTTTCTTCGAAATAGATTTAAACCGCTCTATAAACGCTAAATAATTATACTTTGAATCTAAACTCCAATCACAATCAATTTGAATTTCATTACAATTTATACCATTTGTACGGTTAATAGTTGCAATAAAACGTACTGTTTTTTGTGCTAAATCATCAACATCTAAAGCAGCTTGTAACATCACGTTATTTTTAATATAAACTACTGGCACAATATTCTTAACAGTTGGTTTCTGAATAAAATGAATCGGACTTCTGGGAAAAGCCGCTTTTGTATTGGAATTCCAATCAATATCAAAATAGCGGATATAAATTTTTTGAACATTATTGTCCCGAATCGCTTCTTGTTCTGCAGTAGTCAATTCATAATTGGTTTTCCAATAATAAAATGAAACACAAGTCTTCTCTTTTTTATCACAAGAAAAAAACAACAAAATCAAAAGAAGATATAAAGTGTGTAGTTTCAAAAAAAGTAGTTTAATATCGCTAAAGTAAGAATTAGCTTCGAATTACAACATAGTATTCCTGGATAAAACGCAAGAAATCCAATTTTAAACCAAACAAATACTACTTAATAAATCCATAAAAAGTTTTAATTCCAGTAATTATAATTGTTATTTTGTAATCTCTAAATTTTAAATTTCATGTTGAAAGACAAACTAAAATATATCTCGGTAATAATAATACTAATCACAATTTTCAGTTGTGCCAAAAGAGGTTCTATCACAGGTGGCTTAAAAGACACTATTGCTCCTAGTTTAAGTAATAGTTTCCCGAAAAATTTTAGCACAAAATTTAATTCCAAACAAATCAAATTAGAGTTTGATGAGATAGTTATTCTAAAAAACCTTAGAAAACAATTAGTGATTTCGCCACCAATGAAAAATGAACCGCTCATTATACCTACAACAGCGAGCAAAGTTATTACAATAAAAATTGCAGACACACTTCAGCCTAACACTACTTATAGTTTTAATTTTGGTCAAAGTTTAACCGACAACAATGAAGGAAACCCACTAAACCAATTCAAATATGTATTTTCTACCGGAGACTACATTGATTCCTTAGCGTTACGTGGAAAAGTAAAATACGCTTTCGAAAAAGAAGCAGAATCCTTTATTTCAGTAATGCTGTACGAAGCAAACGAAACTTACAACGACTCTATCATTTATAACCAAAAAGATTCTAAAGGAAAAATCCCTGGACCAAGATACATTACTAATACTTTAGACAGTTTAAAAACCTTCCAACTTGAAAATCTAAAAGCTGGAAAATACCGTTTGATTGCTTTAAAAGATTTGAATAACAACAACAAATTTGATCCAAAAACCGAAAAAATAGGTTTTATAAAAGACTTTATTACCATTCCAAACGACACATTATTTGAAGTAGAATTGTTCAAAGAAAAACTCCCTTTTAAAGCTTTTAAACCGTCACAGGAATCAGCTAATAAATTATTCATGGGATTTGAAGGAAACTTTTCTAAGGCAACATCAAAACCTAAAGTCACATTAAAAAATAAAAATGAAATTCTGGAAAGCATTGTCACTAAACTACCAAAAAAAGATTCATTACAAATTTGGATGAAACCAATTAAAACGGATTCTTTAAAAGTAGAGGTTGCTCATGGAGAGTACAACAAAACTTTTGCATTAAAAATCAGAAATCAAAAGAAAGACAGCTTAACAATTAACGCTGTAAACCCTGCTGGATTTTATGATTCTTTTGGATTAGAAGCATCCACTCCTTTAGTGAAATTTGACGAATCAAAAATAAAATTAATTAACAAAGATTCTGTTGCCGTAAAATTCACTACTGCTTACGATGAATTCAATCAAAAATTATTTTTTGACTTCAAAAAAGAAACTGCTCAAAAATACTCAATCAACATTTTACCTGGAGCATTAACTGATTTTTTTGAGCATACCAATGACACTTTAAATTATCAAATTAGCACAAAAGAATTAGAAGAATATGGTAATTTAAAAATCAAATTAGAAAAGGTCAAATCTTTCCCTGTCATTGTTGAACTTTTAAAATCTACAGGAGAAGTAGTCGCTAGTTATTATACCGAAAGGGAAACCTCTGTTAATTTCACCTTATTAGATCCTGCTCAGTTTTCTTTGAGAGCAATTTACGACACTAATAAAAACAAACAATACGATCCGGGAAATTTTCTGGAAAAGAAATATGCTGAAGAAGTAATTTATTTTTCAGGAGAAATAGACGTAAGAGCCAATTGGGATGTCGAACAAACATTTGATTTAAGCATCCCTTACACACCACCAATTAAAAAAGAGGACAAAAAGAAAAAAAAGTAAATTATAATAACTGAAAAGCATCTCTATCATTCAAAAAGCCCATTGCTTTTCGGATTGCAAGCATATTTTCACGATTCAGTTCCTCTATAACTACAGCTTCCGATTCCTGTGGATTTACTAAATAATCTCCGAGGAAATCAACTAGCTGTGAGTGCCCATTATACGGATGTTGATTTCCGTCAACACCTGTGCGGTTCACACCTACAACATAACTCATATTTTCTATAGCACGTGCTTTTAACAAAGCATCCCAAGCCTGGATTCTTTTTTCGGGCCAACTTGCTACATACAACAGCAAATCATAATTTTCCACATTTCTGGAAAATACCGGAAAACGCAAATCGTAACATACCAACGGACATATTTTCCAACC
Source organism: Flavobacterium flavipallidum (assembly GCF_038289905.1). Lineage (NCBI taxonomy): Bacteria > Pseudomonadati > Bacteroidota > Flavobacteriia > Flavobacteriales > Flavobacteriaceae > Flavobacterium > Flavobacterium flavipallidum. Next base: position 13,186 of record NZ_JBBYHU010000016.1, read on the forward strand.
CAAATAGTCTACTATTAATTTCTGTTTGCCTGCTGTATAAACCTTATCTTCTCCTGCCAACGTAAACAAATGCCTTTTATCATAAAACTGAATTTCTCCCGAAGGAAACACAAACAGCATTCGGTTATAAAAATTCCCAGCTTCTTCAATTACCAGACTTCCGGTTATGGCTGTATTTTTGGCTTTCGCCAAAGATTGCATCCATTGTACCGTTTCTCCCTGCATGGTCTCAGCCACCTTAGCCGGATTCATAGTAAAACCTGTAGCAAACATTTCAGGAAGTACAATTAAATCAACAGATTCATCAATTCCATTGATTTTTTCTTCGAAATGAACTCGGTTTGCCTTTGGATTTTCCCAAATTAAATCGGATTGAATAAGTGCTATTTTCATAGAAAAAAGTTATTACACAAAGATACGGAAAGTTACCACAGAGAAACTCAACATTTAATTCAACAAAAAAACGCATCCTTAATGAATGCGTTTATATATAGAAATCTTGTTCCCCTTTAGGGGCTAGGGGCATATTATCCTTTCAAACTAGCAGATAAATATTCTCTATTCATACGAGCGATGTTTTCAAGAGAAATTCCTTTTGGACACTCGATCTCACAAGCTCCTGTATTAGTACAGTTACCAAAACCTTCTTCATCCATTTGTTTTACCATGTTCAATACACGGTCAGCAGCTTCAACTCTACCTTGTGGCAACAAAGCATATTGAGAAACTTTTGCAGAAACAAATAACATAGCCGAAGAGTTTTTACATGTAGCTACACAAGCTCCACATCCAATACAAGTTGCAGCATCAAAAGCTTTGTCAGCATCATCTTTATTTACCGGAATTGTATTTGCATCGATTGTGTTTCCTGAAGTATTAACAGAAATAAATCCTCCAGCATGTTGAATTCTGTCAAAAGAACTTCTGTCAACCACTAAATCCTTCACAACTGGGAAAGCAGCAGCACGGAATGGCTCGATTGTGATAGTATCACCATCTTTAAACATACGCATGTGTAATTGACATGTAGTTACTCCTCTGTCTGGTCCGTGAGCTTCTCCATTGATGAATAAAGAACACATTCCGCAGATTCCCTCACGACAATCGTGGTCAAAAGCTACTGGTTCTTCTCCTGCATTGATTTGTTGTTCGTTGAATACGTCAAGCATTTCAAGGAATGACATATCAGGTTCGATTCCGTCGATTTTATAATCGACCATTCTCCCTTTATCTTGAGCGTTTTTTTGACGCCATATTTTTAATGTAAGTTTCATTTTGTCTAAGTATTAAGTATTAAGAAACAAGTATCAAGACTTTCCCGAAATACTATTTATAACTACGTTGAACTAATTTAATGTTTTCGTAATTCAATGCTTCTTTGTGTAACACTGCATCACTTGGTTTTCCTTTGTATTCCCAAGCAGCAACATACGCAAAGTTATCATCATCACGAAGCGCTTCCCCTTCTTCTGTTTGGTACTCCTCACGGAAGTGACCTCCACAAGATTCTTTACGGTGTAAAGCATCTTTAGCAAACAATTCTCCTAATTCTAAGAAATCGGCAACACGAATTGCTTTCTCTAATTCCTGATTGAATTCTTTATCTGTTCCAGGTACTTTTACATCTTTATAAAACTCTTCACGTAAAGCAGCAATTTCAACAATCGCTTCATTTAATCCTTTTTCGTTACGAGCCATACCTACTTTATTCCACATAATTTTACCTAATTTTTTGTGGAAATAGTCAACTGAGTGCGTTCCTTTATTATTAATAAAACCTGAAATCAATTCTTTAACTGATTTTTCAGCCTCATCAAATTCTGGTCTGTCAGTAGAAATAGGACCCATTTTGATATCTGGTGCCAAGTAATCACCAATTGTATATGGCAATACAAAATAACCATCAGCCAAACCTTGCATCAAAGCAGAAGCTCCTAAACGGTTAGCACCGTGGTCAGAGAAGTTAGACTCTCCAATAGAGAAACATCCGGGAATAGTAGTCATCAAGTTATAATCAACCCAAGTTCCACCCATTGTGTAGTGAACTGCTGGATAAATCATCATTGGCGTAGTATATGGATCCTCGTCAACGATTTTGAAATACATTTGGAATAAGTTTCCGTATTTACTTTTTACAATTTCTGTACCTAATTTAGTTACCAAAGCTTTGTCATTAGCATCTAAACCTTTCACATAAGCAGCTTCTGAACCATAACGTTGAATAGCTGCAGCAAAATCTAAATAAACAGCTTCTCCTGTTTTATTCACACCAAAACCAGCATCACATCTTTCCTTAGCAGCACGAGACGCTACGTCACGAGGTACTAAGTTACCAAAAGCAGGGTATCTTCTTTCTAAGAAATAATCTCTGTCTGCCTCAGCAATATCAGTTGCTTTTTTCTTTCCTTCACGAATAGCCTGTGCATCCTCTAACTTTGCAGGAACCCAGATACGTCCGTCATTACGAAGAGATTCAGACATCAATGTTAATTTTGATTGGTGATCTCCTGAAACCGGAATACAGGTTGGGTGAATTTGTGTATAACAAGGGTTTGCAAAGAAAGCTCCTTTTTTGTGGATTTTCCATGCAGCAGTAGCATTAGAACCCATTGCGTTAGTTGACAAGAAAAATACATTTCCGTAACCTCCTGAAGCAATAACAACAGCGTGAGCTGAATGTCTTTCAATTTCTCCTGTAATTAAGTTACGAGCGATAATACCTCTTGCTTTTCCGTCAATTTTAACTAATTCAAGCATTTCGTGACGGTTGTACATTTTGATTTTTCCACGACCAATTTGACGGTTCATTGCAGAATAAGCTCCTAACAATAATTGTTGTCCTGTTTGACCTTGTGCATAAAATGTACGAGATACCAATGTTCCTCCAAAAGAACGGTTATCTAATAATCCACCATACTCACGAGCCAATGGCACCCCTTGAGCCACACATTGGTCAATAATATTAGCAGAAACTTCAGCCAAACGATATACGTTTGCCTCACGAGCACGGTAATCTCCTCCTTTTACAGTATCGTAGAACAATCTGTGAACAGAATCACCATCTCCTTTATAATTTTTTGCTGCATTGATACCCCCTTGTGCCGCAATAGAGTGCGCACGACGTGGTGAATCCTGAAAACAAAATGCTTTTACGTTATATCCTAATTCTGCTAATGTAGCCGCTGCAGAACCTCCAGCTAAACCTGTTCCAACAACAATAATATCTAAATTACGCTTGTTAGCTGGGTTTACTAAATTAATATGATCTTTATAATTTGTCCATTTGTCCGCAATTGGACCATTTGGAATTTTTGAATCTAATGCCATTATAATTGAATATTAATGATTGAAATGATGAAATAATGCAATAAATACGAAACCTAAAGGAACGATTACAGAAAACCATAATCCGAAACCTTTCATCCCTTTTGTATATTTATTGTTTTGTCCTACTGATTGGAAAGAAGAACTAAAACCGTGACGTAAGTGCAAAGACAATAAAATAAAAGATAAGCTATATAAAGCAGTACGAACCGGACTTTCGAATTTCTCTACTAATTCAGGGAAATATCTTGTTTCCTCTGCAGCATTAAATTCTACATACTTATATACCATTTCCGGAAACCAGAAATCATAAAAGTGTAATGCTAAGAAAGCTAAGATAACCGAACCAGAAATAATCATGTTACGTGAAGCCCAACTTGCATTGGCAGCTCCATTGTAGCTCGCATATCCTACTGGTCTAGCTTTTTTGTTTTGAATATCCAAAACAAACCCCATGATGAAGTGAAATACAACACCTATAATAAGGATTGGCTGAATAACAAACTGAACCAAAGGATTCAATCCCATGAAATGAGAAATCGAATTAAAAACATCAGCACTGAAAACTGACATCAAATTGATAAAAAAATGCTGTGCTAAGAACAACATCAAAAAAAGTCCTGAAAGTGCCATAGCTACTTTTTTTGCTATTGACGATTTCAATAATCCAGATTTTGCCATAATTTTTTAGAATATAGTTTTAAAAAGTACACAAAAATAGAGTAATTAGTAACGAACTACAACCTTTTCGCTCTTATTTAGAAACGTTATAAAGTTTTTAACTAAAAAAGATCTTTTTAAACCAGAAACAACAATTCAAAATATTGATTATCAATTATTTAAAATATAAAAAACAAATAAAAAACATAAAATAAACACAAAAAACAAATAAAATATTAGCAATCAAAGGCTTAAAAAATACACATTTGATAATTTTACAGATTAAATACATAAAAATCAACAAAAAACACAAAATCAAGCTATTTTGTGTACTAAAAAAAACAGCATTTTCAAAGTGTCATTTTATCTTTGCAAACTCAAAAAAATGACAATGAAAACAGGAATTGATGCACTATCATTTGACGTTGCTAAACTACATTTACCTATAAAAACATTGGCGGAAGCCAGAAACATAGAACCTGAAAAACTAGAAAAAGGTTTAGGATTAATCAAGATGACTTTGCCTGACACCCATCAGGACAGCGTGGTTTTCGCTGCTAATGCTTTGACCAAATTAATTCAGGACAACCAAATTGACTTAAACGAAATCAGCAGAATTTATGTTGGTACCGAAAGCGCTATTGACAATGCTAAACCTATCGGATCTTATTTAGTGGATTTAATGGAGCAAAAATTTGGTAAAGATTCTTTAGCCGAATGCGATGTGGTTGATTTTACTTTTGCCTGTATTGGCGGTGTTGATGCAATGCAAAACTGCCTTGATTATATCAAATTAAACCCAACAAAAAAAGCCATCGTAGTCACTACTGACTTTGCTAAATACGATCTAAATTCAACTGGAGAATACACTCAGGGCGCTGGAGCAGTTGCAATGCTGATTACAGCAAACCCAAAAATAATTGCCTTCGAAAACCATTGGGCGACTAATACAAAAGGTGTTTTTGACTTTTTCAAACCGCACCGAACAATTACAAAAGAAGCCATTACAGGAAACTCAAATAACGAAAACTGGTTTGACAATCTGGAAGCAGAAATCAAAATCCACAAAGACCAACCGGTTTTTGACGGACAATATTCGAACCAATGTTATATGGACAGAACCCGAAATGCCTATTTCTCGTTCAAAAAATTAAAAGAAACTTCAGCCACTTTATACCAAAGCTGGAACAGTATCATCATGCACTTGCCTTATTCTTATCAAGGTCGTCGTATGTTATCTGAAATCTACGCTTTGGATGCCGAAAATTCAATTATTTCAGGCGGAGAAACTCCGGCTGAATACCAAAACAAACTGAAAGAAACCAGTAAAACCGAAGAATACAAAAACTTTGTTCAGGAAAAATTAATGCCGGCTGAATTAGCTTCTTCATTAATCGGAAACTTATACACAGGATCCATTTTCATGGGATTCCTTTCAACTTTGGCACATTTTTATGATTCGAAAAAAGAAATCACAGGAAACACTTTTGGCTTCCTGGCTTACGGAAGCGGATCCAAATCAAAAGTATTCGAAGGAATTATTCAAGACGAATGGAAATCGGCTTTAGCCAATGTAAAACTGTTCGAAAACTTAAAAGAGAGTTTCGAAATTGATTTTGACACTTACGAGAAACTTCATAAAAAAGAACAAAAACAAAGCGTTCAAACTCCTAAAAACGAATGGATTTTAGACCGAATTGAAAAAGAAATCCCTACATTAATTGGCGCACGCTATTACAAATGGATTGACTAAAACCACAAAAAAAACACCATATAGCCGAAGTATTATCGATACTTCGGCTTTTTTTATGGGAAAACTTTAAGAATTCGAATATACGCTACTATTTAAAAAACAGTAATTTTGTTTCTATTGAAACGAAAAACTCTACAATTATGAAATATCATCAAATAAACCATAATCTTTTTGTGAAAAACCGCAAAAAATTTACGGCTCAAATGAAACCAAAAAGTATTGCGGTTTTCAACTCCAACGATATTTATCCAGTTAGTGCCGACAGCACTTTGCCTTTTGCACAACATCGTGACATTTTTTACTTAAGCGGAATCGATCAGGAAGAAAGCATTCTTTTACTTTTTCCAGATGCTCCTTACGAACATCAAAAAGAAATGCTATTCCTTAAAGAAACCAGCGAATTAATTGCCATTTGGGAAGGCGCTAAATTAACTAAGGATCAGGCTTTTTCAGTTTCAGGAATTAAAACTGTTTATTGGTTACAGGATTTCGAAAAAGTATTAGCCGAATTAATGACGTATTCAGAAACGATTTATATCAATACAAATGAACATTATCGTGCTAAAATTGAAACCGAAACCCGCGAAGCCCGTTTTGTAAAATGGTGGAAAGAAAAGTATCCGGCACATCAGGTGGCTAAAAGCAATCCTATCTTGCACCGTCTTCGTTCGGTAAAAGAAAGCGAAGAAATCGATTTGATTCAACAAGCTTGTAACATTACTGAACTTGGTTTCCGTCGTCTATTATCTTTTGTAAAACCAAATGTAATGGAATACGAAATCGAAGCTGAGTTAATCCACGAATTCGTTCGTAACCGTTCTAAAGGTTTTGCGTATACACCCATCATTGCTTCAGGAAATAATGCCAATGTTTTGCATTATATCGAAAACAACCAACAATGTAAAGAAGGTGATTTGTTATTGCTTGACGTTGCTGCCGAATATGCAAACTATTCAAGTGATTTAACCCGAACCATTCCGGTTTCAGGACGTTATTCCGAAAGACAAAAAGCAGTGTACAACGCTGTTTTAAGAGTAAAAAACGAAGCGACTAAAATGCTGACTCCGGGAACACTTTGGAAACAATACCATATCGAAGTGGGCAAAATCATGACATCGGAATTATTAGGATTAGGACTTTTGGACAAAGCCGATGTTCAAAACGAAAATCCGGACTGGCCGGCTTATAAAAAATATTTCATGCACGGTACTTCGCACCACATGGGACTGGACACGCACGATTACGGAATTTTAACCGAACCAATGCAAGCCAATATGGTTTTCACTGTTGAACCAGGAATTTACATTCCTGCCGAAGGTTTTGGTATCCGAATCGAAGATGATGTTGTCATTCAACAAAACGGAGAACCTTTCAACTTAATGAAAAACATTCCAATTGAAGTAGAGGAAATTGAGCATTTGATGAATAGCTAGTTTGCATTGATCAGTAATCGGTTAATATAAAAAAACGGCTCGCAGTAATGTGAGCCATTTTTGTATAGGCTTGAGTTGGCAAAAATATTTTACCGCAAATTCACAGACAATAAAGTTAATCAACTATAAAAAAATCTGCGAATCTGAGGTTATTTTTTATGGCACATCCCTTCGGGTCGGGCTGTACGCTATATCTTTTATCTCGTTCTGAAAAACGAGATAAAAGGATGCCGCTTCCATCCCCTGTGCAAAACCCTATAAAATTGAAAGATTTTTACTAAATTAGTCGCTATAAATTTTATCAATCCAATAAAAAATGAGAGCACACGAAATAGATTACGAGATTTTTGGCGAAGAAATGCAATACGTTGAAATCGAATTAGACCCACAAGAAATTGTCATTGCCGAAGCAGGCAGCTTTATGATGATGGACAATAACATACAGATGCAAACCATTTTTGGCGATGGTTCTCAGGAACAAACCGGAATTTTTGGCAAACTACTCAGTGCCGGAAAACGAGTGCTTACTGGTGAAAGTCTTTTTATGACTGCCTTTATTAATCAAAATTATGGCAAAGCCAAAGTATCTTTTGCCTCACCATATCCGGGAAAAATTCTCCCGATTGATTTAACCCAATTCAGTGGAAAATTCATTTGTCAAAAAGATGCATTTCTTTGTGCTGCCAAAGGCGTTTCGGTAGGAATTGAATTCTCAAAAAAACTAGGTCGCGGACTTTTTGGTGGTGAAGGTTTCATCATGCAAAAAATTGAAGGAGACGGAATGGCTTTTGTACATTCTGGAGGAACTATGGCCAAGAAAGAATTAAAAGCCGGCGAAATCCTAAAAGTCGACACCGGTTGTATTATTGGATTTACACAGGATATCGATTATGATATTGAATTCATTGGCGGTATCCGAAATTCTATTTTTGGAGGCGAAGGTTTATTTTATGCCACACTTCGCGGACCAGGAACCGTGTACATACAATCCCTTCCTTTTAGCCGTCTTGCCGACAGAATCATCGCCTCGGCACCAAAAGCCGGTGGAAACAGTCGTGACGAAGGCAGTTTACTGGGCGGATTAGGAAACCTATTAGATGGAGATAATCGTTTTTAAAACAATACTCTCCCTGTTTGTCATTCCGACGGAGGAGGAATCTCATTAACTGGATACCTTATGAGATTTCTCGTTCCTCGAAATGACTAAACAGCTTTATGAAATATAAAAATCTATAAACCAACTAGAAAACCACATTATGTTTATACAATTCTTTATTAAACTCAATATCTAAATTCTCTGTATTCAATTCCACAAAACAAAGTCTGTTTTCTCTATGTAACCTCGAAACAACTTCCTCCTTTTGAATACTTAATAAATTTCTAATTTTACAATCTTTATCAATATCATTATAATAAAAAATATAAATTTTGGATTTATTTAAAATATCATGTTCTAAAAATTCAAATAAAGCTACAATATACTCTTTATCAGACATGTCTAACGAATGTCCAATTACATAGAAAAAAGTTTCTTCATGATAAGCAACTTTTTTTAAAGGAATTGAGACGTATTTATTATTTGAGTTTTTCTTTATTTTTTGATAATACTTTGTGAAACTATAAGATTTATATTGCTTTAATTCATCTAAGATATCACTAACACCAAGGACCAAATTCTGTTTATAAGAATCATCATTTATTTCACCGTGCAAATAAATCACTTTTGATTCATCAACTCCATATATATTCTCTAAAGTTGGAGTGTAATTAAAAGTATAAATCTCATCAATTAAATGAAATGGAATCAATATTTTTTGTTTTAAGAAAGGATAAAAGACACTAACTATATCTACTAAATATCTATTGAAAATAATGATAAAGTCTTCAAATGATTTTGATAAATCTTCAAGAATTAACTTCATTTCAATTGAAAATTTTCTTTTGTTAAAATATCTATCCTGTAACTTTATAATTCTATTTGAAATAATCTTAATAACACCTAACAACTCAAGATCATAATATGTATCAGAACTAACTTCAATAAAATTTTCTTTTAAATATAGTGTATTGATATTATTCCTAAAATAATTTAATCTATTTAAAACGACTTCAATTTCACTTTCAAAATCAATCCAAGTTTCTATTTCTAAAACAGTTTTGAAGTATTCATACCACGGATTTTTTTGTAACAATTCCTCTAAACGTTTAATTTTTGAATTATCGAATTCAATTTTCTCAACATCATAATTTTCTATAATTAAATCAAAATCTTTTGGAAAATTATCTTTAAAAAATCTACCAAATAAATCAGTAAAAGATACTTCTTTCTTAAATTCAAACTTTTCAATAGTTTTCATTATCGAAATAAAATGATTGTATTTGGTTGGTAAATGATGGAATAAATCAAATCCGTTTCCTGTTATTAAAATCTTACTCATAAATAAAAAATCCTTTTCTCAAATATACTACTTTTAATACAAGAAAGGCGCTAAAAACTTTGATGAACTTACAAAACTTATATGGTTTAAAAAAATAAAAAAACTATTTTTGTCTTACTAAATTGCGTCAAAATTGAATTCCATTCTCTATAAAAACACTAAAATCGCTTATACTGATTCTGGCAAAGGAACTGCTGTTGTCTTACTGCATGGTTTTTTAGAAAACCAACAAATGTGGAACAACTATATTGAGGTATTTTCGAAAAAAAACCGTGTCATTACCATTGATTTATTAGGGCACGGCGCAACAGAGTGTTTGGGTTATGTACATACTATGGAAGACAATGCCGATGTAGTTCACGCTGTTTTAAGTAAATTACACATTAGAAAAGCTGTTTTTGTAGGTCATTCGATGGGTGGTTATGTAGCTTTGGCTTTCGCCGAATTGTATCCGGATAATGTAAAAGGTATGGTTTTGCTTAATTCTACTTCACGTGCCGACAGCGACGAAAGAAAAGCAAACCGTGACCGTGCGATTAAAGCGGTGAAGCAATCTTTTTCTAATTTTATTTCGCTTTCTATTGCCAATTTATTCAGCGAAGAAAACAGAGAACGCCTGAAAGAACAAATTGAATTAGTAAAAAAAGAAGCCTTAAAAACACCTCTTCAGGGAATCGTTGCAGCTTTGGAAGGCATGAAAACCAGAATGGACAGAGAAGTCATTTTGCATTTGACACCTTATCCAAAAATGTTGATTCTGGGTCAAAGAGATCCTGTTTTAAATTACGAAGAAAATTTAGAACAAATTGAAGAAACCGATGTACAATTAGTCACTTTCCCTGACGGACATATGAGTCATATTGAGAATGAAGAAGAATTGACTAAAGTTTTGCTGGACTTTTTTAAGAAGGTTTAGCGCATTCTTATAAAAAATTTAACCACAGATTACACAGATTAACACAGATTTTTTTCAAAAAATTTTTTGTTCTTTGCGAAAGCTCAGTAACCTTTGCGGTTAAACCTTTTCCTCAAATGGAATACTTACATCAAGAATCTCCTTCAATAACAACACCATTTGTTCCAAATAATTAGTCATTATTTCCTGATTAATAATTTGCTGTACGTCTTTATCTTCTTTAAAATTAAAAGGCAAAAAACCGGATTTTAAATTCTTAAAAGAAATAATTCCGGCTTCAATTGGTTTGCCATTAGCTTCTTGATCAAACATGAACACATAAGCTAAAACCTGGATGATTTTATCGTTTTTTATTTCTTTAGTCAAACCTTCCCAGCTTTTTAAGGTCACATTTGTTTTCTCAACTTTTCCGGTTTTATAATCAATAATTCTGATAATTCCGTTGCGCTCTTCGATTCTATCCACATTTCCTTTGATTTTGATAGGAAAAGGCAAATCAGGATGTGGTAAAATGCGTTCAAATGTTTGCTCCAACGCTATAATTTTAATTGCATCCCCTGATTTTATACTTTCTAATTCTACTTTGAGAAAATTAGAAACATTGCGTTTAGCCACTTCAAAAGCTAAAAGATTACGTCCTTTTTTGATCTCGCCCTCTTTGTAAACGATTTTAAACTGCTTTAAAACCTCATCATCGATTAATTTAAAAGCGTTTTCAATAGCTGCCTCAGATATAAATTTACCGATAAAAGGAGTGTATAAAGCCAGTAAAGTCTCGTGGATAATCGTCCCTAAAGTATTCAACGCAATATTTTCTTCCACTTCTTCTACTTCACGGATACGCAATATTTTTTGAAAATAAAACTGAATCGGATTTCGAATATACGATGTCAATGCCGAAGGAGAAAAACCTTCATCAGCAATTATTTTCAAGCGTTGCATAACCGAATCGGATTTTTCAATTATCATCGGAGTATAAGCCGTTTCAGGTAAAATAGCATTGTAAATTTCGTGAGTCAAATTGTGTTTTGGCTGTTTTTCAACTTCTAATTGGGTTATAAAACGGCTTTTTTCACCTGCGTCTAAACCTTCACTTTCTGTATTATACAACAAATACACATTTTTGGCACGTTGCAACAAATGATAAAAGTGGTAAGTATAAATGGCGTCTTTTTCTTTAAAAGTAGGCAAACCTAATTCACGTTTTACATCATATGGAATAAAGGAATTTTGCGATTTACCCGCTGGAAATTTTCCTTCATTCAATGAGGTCACAATCACAGTTTCAAAATCTAAAACACGACTTTCTAAAACTCCCATTATCTGTAAACCATTTAAAGGTTCACCTTCAAATGAAACCTCAGCCAAATCAATTACTTGTTTGTAAATGGCATGCAAAGTTTCAATTTTATCAATATGTTCATGCTGCGAATAATAATTGATAAGCTTATTGATTACTTTAAAAATAGAAAACACGAAAGCTTTCGTAATTTTATCTTCTTCAATATCATTACTTAAATTCTCTTTTACAGTCAACAATAATTTCGAAACAGATTGCAATACGGAAATCGAACCCGAATCCCATTTTTGAAATAACAACAAAAATAAATCCGTAGCATTCTCGTTTAATTCCATCAGCTTTTGATGACTGATAAAAGTATAATTATTAGTGTTTATTCGGTTTACCAATGTCGCTGTTTGAGCATAGGCTTCCACCAAAGGATGCGTCAAAATATCCAAAACATCTTTGTAATAAAAAACATAACTTGATGATTTCCTTGACAAAGCATTGGTATGCATTTTAAATAATTTGGCAATCAAAATCTGCGCAGGATTGTTTTTACTGGAATAGCCCATTGTAATATTCAAAGCTCCAACCGAAGCAGGCAAAGAATACAAAAGCGGAACGAGAAGATTCTCCTCACCCAAAACCACCGCTACTTTATCCAGTTTTGATGCTGGATTTTCGGTTATAATTTGCTCAATTATTTTCCCTGAAATTTTAGCTTGTCCAATACTCTTAGAAGTACCAATTAGCTGAATATTTTTAGACTGTGAAAAATCATCCACAATCCATTCAAAAGGATGCGATTTATAATACTTCCAATTTTCTTTAAATCGACGTAAAAACAATGCAGCATCATGATACGGATCATTTAGGAAGGTCTTATCGGCATCCCAATAGATTTTAGCCAAATCATTAGCCATCAAATGCTGAACAATTTTCTCTTCTGAAGCGTTTAAAGCATTAAATCCAGCAAAAACAAATTGTTTATTCGTAATAGAATTAGTAAAAAGATTCAAATTTTCAACTGCTTCACGATAAATCAAACCTTGATACCCGACGCCTTTTTTTAACAAATGAGCATATAATGACTGATAATAAAGCGGAAGCAACTTCCAAAAATCGATATATTTTTCAAGTAAAGCTGTTTTATTTTCGACTTCTATACCCCATCTTTTGATATCTTCAATATCTTTCAAATAAGACAAAACATGCGTTGGATCCAGCAAATAACGATCTATTTCATTAAAATCCTGTAATAATGTTTTTGCCCAATTAGCAAACAATTCAAAAGACTGTTGATTGTTTGTTTCTGTAACCGACAAATAAACATTATAAAACTCAAAAAGTAATTCTATTGCATCAATACTACGAATACCAGCAATATCCTGAATAAAATCTTCTATACTAATAATTTCGGGTGCCAAAATATTATTTTGAATCCGTTTTTTAAGTGCTTCAATCAGGAAAATTTTAGCCCTTTTATTAGGAAGTACCACCACGGTATGAGCTAAATTAGCGGTATTATTTTCAATTAGAACCTGTGCTATTTTATCTAAAAAAGTAGTATTTGTCATAGCATAAAAATAAAAAAACGCCCCGATAATTCGGGGCGTTTCTTGAAATTATTTGAAAAGAAATTATTTCACTAATTTCACTTCAGTTCTTCTGTTTAATGCTTTACCAGCAGCAGTTTTATTAGTAGCAACTGGCATAGACTCACCATATCCAACAGATTTTAATTTGCTGTCAGAGATACCTCTATCGATTAATGCTTTTCTAACAACACCAGCTCTAGCCTCAGAAAGTTTTTGGTTGAATGAATCAGAACCATCGCTATCAGTGTGACCTTCGATTAAGAATTCAGAGTTAGGGTAGTTTTTAAGTAAAGCAGCCATAGCATCTAATCTCTTAGGCACATCAGCAGTTTTGAAAGTAGATTTTCCTGTATTGAAATAGATAAATCTTGCTTGAGATTTCAATTCATCCATAGCCTCTTGTGGAACTTCTGGACAACCTTTGTTACTTGCTGGACCAGCAACTTCTGGACAAGCATCATCTTTATCAGCTACACCATCATTATCAGTATCTGGCCATGGGCATCCTGCATTTTCTTTAGGACCAGCAACATTTGGACATTTGTCATCTTTATCAGCAACTCCGTCTTTATCAGCATCTGGACATCCTTTTAATGAAGCTAAACCAGCAACATTTGGACAAGCATCTTCAGCATCAGTGATTCCGTCACCGTCAGCATCTGGACAACCTTTTAAAGCAGCGATACCAGCAACTTCTGGACAAGCATCTTCTGAATCAATGATTCCGTCACCATCAGTATCAGGACAACCATTGAATTGTTTTAAACCAGCAACTTCTGGACAAGCATCTTCTTTATCATAGATTCCGTCACCATCTGTATCTTTTCCACCAAATTTGAAAACGATACCAGCTGTGTGTTGGAAATGAGATGGAGCAATTGGTGCACCAATATTACTCATTCTGTCTCCAAATGATTTTTTATAAGTTGAACCTAATTCAATACCTACATTTTCAGATACCCATAAAGTTAAACCTAAACCTCCATTTACTGTACCAAAACTGTTATCACCTAAGAAAGTATAACCCCCTCCTAAATTCACATTAGGATCAATAACTTTAGAATTGATTAATTTAGCAAAACTATATTTTACAAAACCATCAATTCCATAGTACATTAAATCCCCAGGATTTTGAACTAATAAAGGATTAACATCTACCACGAATTTATCCATTTTATTAACAGACCCCTGAAGTCCTACTGTAAAATTGCTTCCAACATATCTGGAAACTTTTAAATAAGATACTGAAGGAAGAATATTCCAGTGATCTTTTACATCGAAAAACTGATCAAAATGATTCCCAATTTTATCGTCACCAGCACTAGTTCTAGTGTCAACGGCATTTACCCCAAAAGCAATTGCCCATGGGTTGTTACTATCCTGAGCCTGAGAGCTTACACCCATCGCCATCAACACAGCAACAAAAAGTTTGTTAAGATGTTTCATACTTGAATTTTTTAATTACAATTTAGTTAATTATCAACAAAAATAGCGCGTAATTTTTTAACTACAAAATAGAATGTTAAAAAAAATGCAGTAACAAACTCATATTAAAATTGCTGACTACACTATAAGCCCTTGAAATGCCTCACAAAAAGACATTATAATTTAATCCAAAAACGAATTAAAAAGTTAAATTAAACCAATCATTTCACTTGCTGTTTCAAAAAACAAACATTCACAACTGCACAACACCAACATCTTCAGCAATATACACCAATGATTTTCTCTCAACGACATAACCCATTAACTCAATTGCAGCTGCATAGTCTTCTAATTGTTTTATGTATTTTTTATTATGAACACCTGTTTTATAATCTAATAAGAAAACTTTTTTATCTTCAACAATAACTATTTTGTCAGGTTTTACTACTTTACCTTCTCGTTGTATTATAGTTTGTTCGTTCAAAATCTGATTTCCTTCAACAAAAAACATCTCCAAAAGTGGGTGATTTACAATTTTAGAAATCGTATTATTTACAATATTTTTTTGTTGAGCATTAATTAATCCATTTTCGATTGCTTTTTCCACAGCTAAATCTACATCCTTTTTTGTTTTTACAAAGGACAAAATCTCATGTATTACATTTCCATATTCTATCGATTCCTGCTGATGCGTTCCCCACATCAAAGCTTCCCGTTGCGCAATCTTAACGTTCTTAGGATTTAAAATTTCGTTTACTTCACTAATTAACCTAGAAGTATCAAGGAGTTTCTCTTTTAAAGAAAGCTTAGTTTTATCACCAATCTCGTATTCGAACTTATTTTCATCAAAAAGATTTTTTGAAATCAAATAATTAATAAAAAAAGCCGACATATCTTCTTTTTTAACCTCTCCTTTAGAAGTTAAATTCATATTTGAAATCACATACAATTGTTCTTCGGCTCGGGTTAAAGCTACATACAACACATTAATATTGTCTAATAATTCTTCCTGTTTTTTCTGCTCATAAATCATCTTCGCATCTTCCCCAAAACCTTCTACAGCTTTACTATTATCCACCAAAGCTTTAGGCATATCCACCTCTTCTACATCAAGCCACAATTTATCTTTTGGTTTCTTGACATAATCTTCCTCTGCAAAAGGCATAATTACCACTGGAAATTCCAAACCTTTGGATTTATGAATGGTCATTATTCTCACTGCATTATTCCCTTCCGGAGACGGAATACTGTATTTGTGACCACTTTTGTCCCAAAATTCAAGAAAATCAGCAATTCCTGCCTGATTACGCACATCTCTTTCCAGAACGATATCCAAAAAATATTGCACATAAGCATTTCCACCTTGATTCTCGCTTGGCAAAAAATTAGACACTATAATTTCGACCGTTTCATATAAGGACTTCTTCCTAATTTTTTGAAAAGAAAGAGAAATACCGAAATCCTGTAACCATGTTTCAAAATCTTCTTCTTTTTGAAACGCCATTCCTTGCGCAATAAAATCATGAACCGCTAATTGATTCTGCAGATTACCTGCAATGGAATACAAGAAAAACGCCTTTGACTCTAAATCGGCGTTGTTTTTCAAATATTTTAAAAGATGAATAATAAAACGAACTTCCGTTGCATTTTGAATCATTAAAGTTTCCGAAGACAACAAAGGAATTCCCTGTTCAGTCAAATAATTTGCAATTGCAATTCCCTGATCTCTCTTTCGGGTTAGAATAACAATATCTCTGTACTCAAATCCTTCCTTTAGAACATTTTGAATCGTATTTAATGTAGCTAATACATACAAATCCGTTTTATCCGGAACTTCCTCATCATTATCAGTATTTTGGATTTTAGGAATAAACGAAATATTGACATAGCCTCCTTTTTTTGCATTGGTATACTGAAAGCTATGATTTTCATATAAATCTTTATAATCTAAATGCTCAAACTCTCCGGAAATTAATTTAAAAAAGTCATTATTAAATTCAATTATTTGAGAATACGACCGATAATTTCGATCTAAATGTTCAATTTTTTTATCCGGATTATTGAACGGATTTTTATCCTTACTCAACTCAATAAACTGCTCTGCTTTCCCTCCACGCCAACGGTAAATAGATTGTTTTGGATCGCCCACAATCATCAAAGTTCCTTTATTACCATAATCATCCTGACCCGAAAGTGCATTATCAATCAGCGGAATTAAATTTTGCCATTGCATCTCAGAAGTATCTTGAAACTCATCAATAAAAAAATGACGGTAGCGCTCGCCCAAACGTTCATAAATAAAAGGCGCTGGTTGATTTTGAATTTCACGATGAATAATAGCGTTAAACTCTGAAATAGAGAGCACATTTTGTTCTTCCTGAATTTTAGCCAATTCATTATTTACGGTATTCAACAACGAAAGCGGTGTGATATTTTTAAGGAAGGCTTTGTAAAAATCTCTCTTTTCAAAATTTTTATAAATCTTCGCCAGCATTTGCAATAAATCAGGAATGATATTTTCAATTAAAGCGCTGTCTTTGGCTGTTTTATTAATTGCAATATCTTCAAATTCATGAAAAGTTTTATTTTTAGGATTGAATTTACCGTCACGAATACTCACAAGATGATTTGGAAAAGTCCCTCTGGAAAAAGATTTCAAATCAATTCCGTTATTTTCAATTAGTTCTAATGCACCGCCAGCTATAGCTGCATTTTCTTTTTCTATATCCTTACAAACAGCATTTAATTTCTTTTTAATTTCAACAAATTCAGCAATGGATTTATCCTGAAATTGCAGAATTTCGTTGCGATTATTTTCATTTTGAACCAATTTTCCGGTTTCCAAAATTTCTCTTGAAATATCCCAGGATTTATCGTCATCGGTTTTTTCCATGGTAAAATCGATGAGTAATTTGGTCAAAGTTTCATCTTCACCAGCTTGTGCAATGATAGCATCCACAGCTTCCATCAACAAATTTTCGGTATCCAAAGTCACCTCAAAAGTCATAGGCAAATTCAAATCATGAGCAAAAGCACGAATCACTTTATGGGTGAATTTATCAATGGTAGAAATGTCAAAGGCGGCATAATTATGAATAATATGCTTGATAATTTGTTGCGATTTGGCTTTGATAAAAGGCAGCGACAATTTCGTTTCCCAATCAGCGGTATCTTTAATCAAATCCTGCATCAAATCCAAAGCTTTTGGAGAAGGCTCGTCTTTAGCAAATTCAGACAAACTGCCCACAATTCGGCTTTTCATTTCGTGCACTGCCTTATTGGTAAAAGTGATAGCCAAGATATTACGATAGGCATCATTTTTAGGCGAAGTCAATATAATTTTAAGGTATTCTTTAACCAAAGTATAGGTTTTACCCGAACCTGCCGATGCGTCGTAAATTGAAAAAGAGTGTCGTTGCATGAAATGTTAATTATTGAATTCTAAACCCCTAGCCCCGATAGCAGTGGAAATCCTCTGCTTGTCTCTTTTTTTGAGACAAGCAGAGATTGAAACGAATAGCGGGAATAGCTCCTGAAAAAACTTTGCTTATTTAATGCTTAAAAGTAGTATTTTTGCACTATGGAAACAAACAGACAGAAAAAAATAGGCGGCGTTATCCAAAAAGATTTGGTGGATATCCTGCAAGGTGAAGTGAGAAAAAACGGTGTGAGTAATTTGGTTATTTCGGTATCCAAAGTTTCAGTAACTACCGATTTATCTGTGGCAACGGTATATTTAAGTATTTTTCCTCAGGAAAAAGCTCAGGAAACATTAGACGGTATTAAATCGAATACTCCATTGATTAAACATGATTTGGCGCAACGTGTTCGCAAACAATTACGCCGTGTTCCTAATTTAGTTTTCTTTATTGATGACTCATTGGATTATATTGAAAAAATTGACAATGCTTTGAAAAACAAAGAAAATCCAATTGAAAACAGAGATTTATTAGAAAGAAGAAAACAATTTTAAGAATTTGAATTTTCCGCTATACATAGCCAAACGCTACATTCGTAGCAATAGTAAAAACAATGCCATCAACATTATTAACCGCATTGCCAGTATGGGAATCATTGTGGGCGCGATGGCTTTGTTTGTGGTTTTATCAGTCTTTAGCGGACTTAAAGTTTTTAGTCTTTCGTTTAGCAACGATATTGACCCTGATTTAAAAGTTACAAGTACAATAGGTAAATCATTTTTTGTTACACCGGAACAAGAATCCGAAATCAGAAAAATGGAAGGTGTAGCCGCTTTTTCGAAAATCATTGAGGAGCGCGTTTTATTTACTTTTGACAACAAACAGGAAGTTACCTACCTAAAAGGGGTTGACCCAAATTACAGTAAAGTCAACAACACTAAAAAAATCATTTACAACGGCCAATGGATTGAAGAAAACACGTATCAGGTGGTTGTCGGTTTTGGTTTAGTCCAAAAGCTATCTTTAGGCTTGATGGATTTCAATAAACACCTGGAAGTTTTAGTTCCAAAAGCTGGAAAAGGAAACATTGAAAACCCAGAAGAAGCTTTCAATAAAGCTGAAATTTTCCCTATTGGAATTTATGCCATAAACGAAGATTTAGATTCCAAATATGTCTTTGCCGATATAGGCCTAGCTCAGGAATTACTGGAATACAAAACCAATCAGGTTTCCGGAATTGAGCTGAAAGAAAAACCAAATGCTGATGAAGCAGCAATCATAAAAAAATTAAGCGAAATCTTCAAAGTGAAAGTCACTATTCGAAATCGGGCTCAACTCAACGAATCTTTGTATAAAATGTTGAATACTGAGAATGTCGCGGTTTATTTAATTTTTACTTTGGTAATTATTGTCGCGCTTTTCAATCTTATAGGTGCACTAATTATGATGATTCTGGACAAAAAAGGAAATCTGAAAACCCTTTTCAATTTAGGGACAGAAATTAAAATTTTGAGAAAAATATTTTTGCTTCAAGGTACTTTATTAAGTTTTTTTGGCGGCCTTATAGGTCTTGCAATAGGAATCATTATCGTGTTGATTCAACAGCATTATGAATTGATTATGATTACACCTACACTGGCTTATCCTGTTGTTTTTTCGATTGAAAATGTTGCAATTGTGATGGCTACTATTACCACTCTTGGTTTTATTGCTTCGCTAATTGCAAGTAGCCGCGTGAGTGAGAAGTTATTGGAGTAAACTTTTTACAATAAATTTCTTTTATACAAAAACCATAGTAAGAATAAACTTATTATAAAAAATAGCTGCGGCCACATTTCTTTGAATCTTCCTTTTATTTTTGAAATGAAACTTTCTCTATTGTATTTTAATTCATAACCTACTTTTAAGAAAAGATACAAAACCAACAATACAAGGAATATTTTTGAAAAACCATCATACATTTCTCTTGAATAATAATCTCTAAAAAATATTCTGCAAAAACCTGAAATAAGAAAAATCCAAAAGATTATAATTCCAAAAAACTTTAGATACTTTTTTAACTGTAGATTTTCCATAGCAAATTCTTAAAAAACACTTTTACAAATAAATTTTTACTAAAAATAAATAAAATCGTACTAATTATCAAAAAAAGATTATTTTTATCAAAAAGATAACTCTTACAATTAGTCACGATGAAAACAAAAAATAGCTTCCTAAAAAACTGCTTAACTTTAATCGTAATTTTAATAAACTGCAATGGTTTTTCACAATGGAAAACTGTTGAAGCCAACAATATTAAAGACGATATTATAATTACTTATGAAGTAATTTATGATAGAGAATTGTCATTACAGGAAAAGAATTCAGCTGAATTTTTAAGCGAAATCGTAATTGCGTTCAACAAAAACACAGTAATTGAACGCCGATTTGGAGACAAATTGAAACCTTTTAACAACTTTGGATTTTTGGATTATGAAAACAAAAAAGGCTACAACTGTTCTATATCAACAAACTCCAAAAATGCCTTATCTTATGATTTTAAAAATCCAAACACAAAAGTAGCAATTTCACCTACTGACAATTCAAAACAAATTCTAGAATTTCCTTGTGAAAAAGGAACTGTAATAATCAATAACACGCCTAAAGAAATTTTTTATACTAAAAAAATCGGGTTAAGATATTGTAAACAATTTGATGTGGATGGATTCATCTTAGAATATCCTGGATACAATAAGAATTTAGGTCATTACACTATTGTAGCCAAAAAAATTACTCATACTAAATTAGCACCTAACTATTTTTCATTAGCAAATTTTACTATTCAAACGGAAGAAGAGTACACCAAAAAACTTGAAGAAAGTAAACAAAAAATCCATGATACCAGAATGAAATTCATTGGAGAAAAAGCGGAAACTTTTAAAGAAATAAGCATTAATCAAAAAAAGATTGACACTAAAAAAATCAATGGAGAAATCATTGTATACAACTTTTGGTTTACAACCTGTGGTCCATGCAAAATGGAAATCCCCAAACTAAACGAGTTAAAAGAAAAATACAAAAACAAGAATATTCATTTTATTGCAATTGCTCTGGATCCTGAATATAAAATCACTCCATTTTTAGAACAATACCCTATCAACTATGAAATTATTCCAGAAGGCAGATGGATAGCTGAAAAATTTGGCGTAAGTTCTTATCCTACAAACATCATTGTTGACAAAGAAGGTACTATACAATTCTATGAAATAGGATACAAAACCGATATCCTTGAAAGAATGAGCAATACTCTGGATAAATATCTAAATTAAAACTATTGCTTTTAACTAATTACACACATTCATAATCGGCATAAGCCTGAATAATCTCATCTAAAACTGCAAACAATTCCTCCGGATGATCTAGGGTTACCAGTTTTTGTTTATAGGTTTTGAATGAATGAATTCCTTTGAAGTAATTGGTATAATGCGGACGGGTTTCTACAATTCCTAATCGTTCGCCTTTCCAGTCCATAGCCCAGGTCAGGTGATTGCGCACTGCTTCCACTCGGTCGGCAACAGTAGGTTTTGCTAAATGTTCACCTGTTTTGAAATAATGCTTGATTTCATTAAAAATCCAAGGATATCCAATAGCAGCACGACCTATCATTATACCATCAATGCCGTATTTATTCTTATATTCCAATGCTTTTTCAGGCGTATCAATATCGCCATTACCAAAAATTGGCATCGTAATTCGGGGATTGTTTTTTACTCTGGCAATATGTGACCAGTCCGAATGTCCTTTATACATCTGAGCTCGGGTTCGGGCATGGATACTTAAGGCCGCCACCCCAATATCTTGTAAACGTTCAGCGACTTCGTCAATATTGATGGAGTTATCATCCCATCCTAAACGGGTCTTAACCGTAACAGGCAAATGGGTACTATCAATAACAGCTTTGGTTAAACGCACCATCAAATCTACATCTTTCAAAACTCCTGCACCAGCTCCTTTACAAACCACTTTTTTTACCGGACAACCAAAGTTGATATCAATCAAATCCGGATTTACTGTAGATACAATTTTAGAAGATAATCCCATTGCCTCTTCATCACCACCAAAAATCTGAATTCCTACAGGTCGCTCATAATCAAAAATATCCAGTTTCATACGGCTCTTGATCGCATCACGAATTAAGCCTTCCGAAGAAATAAATTCAGAATACATCATATCGGCTCCATGCATTTTGCACAAACGACGAAATGGCGGATCGCTCACGTCCTCCATAGGCGCTAATAATAGTGGAAAATCAGGTAATTCTATGTTGCCAATCTTAATCATCTTCTCAAATTTGCTGCAAAATTACGTTTTTTAAACGAAATGATAAAAGAAGAATTAGGAAAGACTTATCACTTAAGCAATTAGTTTACTAATTATACGCTTTGAACGTATAGAATTTAGCGTATATTTGCAGATTAATTGTCTTGTTTTTTTGGGATTGCGTTAGGGAGTACTTCACAATACTTTTATTCTTAATATGAGTTCAGTGAATTCATTTGCAGCGGCATCCTTTTATGGAATGAAATGGAATAAAAGATAGAGCGGAAAGCCCGACCCATAGGGGAACGCCCAAAACAGGCAAGACAAAAAATTGATACAAAGAAGAAATGAAGCACATTAGAAATTTTTGCATTATTGCACATATTGACCACGGAAAAAGTACGTTGGCTGACCGATTATTAGCAGCTACGCAAACCGTTACGGCTCGTGAAGAAAAAGCACAGCTTTTGGACAACATGGATCTTGAGCGTGAGCGTGGGATTACCATTAAGAGCCACGCCATCCAAATGGAATACAAATACAAGGGAGAAGAATATATCTTGAACCTTATTGATACTCCGGGACACGTGGATTTCTCTTATGAAGTTTCCCGTTCTATCGCTGCCTGCGAAGGTGCTTTGTTGATTGTAGATGCTGCTCAGAGTATTCAGGCACAAACTATTTCGAACTTATATTTGGCTTTGGATAACGATTTGGAAATTATCCCGGTCTTAAACAAAGTGGATTTACCAAGCGCTAATCCGGAAGAAGTTAGCGACGATATCATTGATTTATTAGGATGCGACTTAGAAGATATTATTCACGCTTCGGGAAAAACCGGTTTTGGAGTTGAAAACATCTTGGCTGCCATTATAGAAAAAATCCCTGCTCCAAAAGGAAATACAGAAGAGCCTTTACAGGCTTTGATTTTTGACTCGCATTACAACCCTTTCCGCGGTATCGAAGTTATCTTTAGAGTGGTAAATGGTGAAATTTCCAAAGGTCAAAAAATTAAATTTATGGCTACCGGAAATGAATATTTTGCCGATGAAGTAGGTACTTTAAAATTAAATCAGGTTCCTAAAAACAAAATTTCGACAGGTGATGTAGGTTATTTAATTTCGGGAATTAAAGAAGCTAAGGAAGTAAAAGTAGGTGATACTATTACCGATGCTAAAACACCAACCAGCAATATGATTACTGGTTTTGAAGATGTAAAACCAATGGTATTTGCCGGTATTTATCCTGTAGATACTGAAGATTTTGAAGATCTTCGTGCTTCAATGGAAAAATTACAATTAAACGATGCCTCTTTAGTATTTTCTGCTGAGAGTTCGGCGGCATTAGGATTTGGTTTCCGTTGTGGATTCTTAGGAATGTTACACATGGAGATTATCCAGGAGCGTTTAGAGCGTGAGTTCAATATGACTGTAATTACTACAGTTCCTAACGTTTCGTATTTGGCTTATACTAAAAAAGAACCAGATACTCCAATTATTGTAAACAACCCAAGTGACTTACCTGAAGCAACAAAATTAGACCGTGTAGAGGAACCGTTCATCAAAGCAACTATAATTACTAAAGCGGATTTCGTGGGTAACGTAATGAGTTTGTGTATTGAAAAACGTGGCTTGATTACGAATCAAACGTATTTAACTACAGAACGTGTGGAATTGAATTTCGACATGCCTTTAGCTGAAATTGTATTTGATTTTTACGATAGATTGAAAACAGTTTCAAAAGGTTACGCTTCATTTGATTACCACCCAATTGGAATGAGAGAATCGAAATTGGTTAAAATGGACATCTTATTAAATGCCAATCAATTAGATGCTCTTTCTGCCCTTATTCACGCCGATAACGCCTACACTATTGGTAAAAAAATGTGTGAAAAACTGCGTGAACTAATCCCAAGACAACAGTTTGAAATTCCAATTCAGGCTTCTATTGGAGCAAAAATTATTGCCCGTGAAACCATTAAAGCTTTGCGTAAAGACGTTACGGCAAAATGTTACGGAGGTGATATTTCCCGTAAACGTAAATTATTGGAAAAACAGAAAAAAGGTAAAAAACGTATGCGCCAAGTTGGAAATGTTGAAATTCCTCAAGAAGCGTTTATGGCTGTACTTAAATTAAATGATTAAAAGATTTTAAGATTGAATGATTGAAAACCTGACGATAAAAATTGTCAGGTTTTTTTGTGTCTATAATTTTATTTTGTCATCAACCAATCAAATAAACGCTCCGCATCTTCTTTCTTAAAAAGTTGCGTTCCTTCGTTCATGGTTGCTGCTGATCCACAGGCAACTCCCCATCGAATAACCTCTTTCAAGCTTTTATTTTGCGAAAGCGCCCAGGTCATTCCTCCTACCATACTATCTCCGGCACCTACCGTACTTTTTTTCAAGACATTTGGAGCAGGTACATATTCATAAACATCTTTAGTTACCAAAACAGCACCTTGAGGACCTAATGAAACTACCACTATCTCAGCGCCGCCTTTGTTAATAATTTCTTTAGCAGCATCATTAATATCATTCAATTCTAAATGTGATTTTCCAACTAATTTTGCCAATTCTCCAACATTGGGTTTGATTAAATAAACTCCGGTTTCTAAAACTTTTTTTAAAGCTTCTCCGGAAGTATCTACAATGAGTTTTGTATTCGTATTTTTCACTCTTTGTGCAATTTCCTGATAAAAACCTGCAGATAAACCTTCGTTCAGACTGCCGCTTAACACTAAAAATTTAGCATTTAAACCAACAATGGTATCCAGAATAATTTGCACTTCTCCCTCCAATAACGCTGCTCCCGGGAAACCAAATCGATATTGAGAATTCGTATTATCATCTACAGCTATAAAACTCTCCCTTGTCCAAGCCTGTACTTCAATAGCTTTTGTAGGAATTGTTTCTTTTTCTAATAAATTTTCGAGCATTATCCCTGTTGGGCCACCTTTAGTAAATACAGCTAAAGAGACCCCACCTAATCTGGAAATAGCTTTAGAAACATTAATTCCTCCTCCCCCAGCATCATATCTGGGAACTTCGCATCTTATTTTTTGCTCCGGAACTAATCCTTTTAAATGCGTACTTTTATCAACAGCGGGATTTACGGTAAGTGTAACGATATTGAAAGAATTCATTTTTGCTTTTTTTAGTTTTCTAAAGATGCAAAAAATCAAATTGCTAACCAAAGTAATTTAACTGATTTTATGATTTTTAAAATAATCTAAAACCTTTGTTCCCGAAGCTTCGACATTGTATCTTTGTAGCTTTGAAAATTCACGCTATGATTGAAGATAAAAACCCGCAACGAACCAGTATTGCTCAATTGGGCGAATTTGGCTTAATAGAACATTTGACAAAACATTTTGAAATCAACCAAACTTCCACTTTAAAAGGAATAGGTGATGATGCCGCTGTTTTAGATTTTAAAGATAAAAAAGTAGTGGTTTCAACTGATATTATGGTGGAAGGCGTTCATTTTGATTTAGCTTACATGCCCTTAAAACATTTGGGATACAAAGCCGTAGTAACCAATGTTTCTGATATTTGTGCCATGAATGCCAAAGCAACACAAATCACAGTTTCAATTGCAGTTTCCAATCGTTTTACTCTGGAAGCTTTAGAAGAATTGTATGCAGGAATTTCATTGGCTTCAAAAGAATACAATGTCGATGTTATTGGTGGAGATACCACATCTTCTCAAAAAGGATTAATTATCAGTGTTACCGTTTTAGGCGAAGCTGATGAAGAAGAAATTGTCTATCGAAATGGTGCCAAACCAACAAATTTATTGGTAGTTACAGGAGATGTTGGGGCTGCATATATGGGATTGCAGGTCTTAGAAAGAGAAAAACAGGTATTTCAGGTTAATCCAAATTCGCAACCTGACTTAGAATTATACACTTATTTGATTGAACGTCAATTAAAACCGGAAGCCCGAAAAGACGTCCGTACCTTATTGCACGCTTTAGAAATAAAACCTACTTCAATGATTGATATTTCAGACGGTTTATCATCAGAAATCATTCATTTGTGTAAACAGTCAAACGTGGGTTGCAATTTATACGAAGAAAAATTACCTCTTGACCCGCAACTCATTAATGTATGTGAGGAATTTAATATTGACAGTACTACTGTAGCGATAAATGGTGGTGAAGATTACGAGTTACTTTTCACTATGCCGATTGAAGATTTTGACAAAATTAAAGGAAACCCAAATTTTTCAATAATTGGACACATGACTGAAGAAAGCGAAGGAATTCATCTTGTTACCAGAGCCAATACAAAAATTGCATTAAAAGCAAGAGGCTGGAACGCTCTTAGCGAATAAAATTCATCAAAAAAAAACCGCAAATTCAAAAAAACATTTCTGAATTTGCGGTTTTGATTTTTAAAATATATTTTTTAGAAAATCAGCCCTTTATTTTTAGCTGCTCTTACAAGATCGCTATCTTCCCCATCAATAACCTCTAGAAGTTCTTTTAAATTAGCTTTTCTCGATTCAATAGCGTTCAAGGAAATTGGCACAAATTGAGGAATATCCTGCATCTTAGTTCCTTTTGAAAGATGAAATAAAATTTGCTTATCAAATAAATCAATTTCTATGGAATTATCATGTGAGCCAAGCATTTCCATAATTGACTTACTATAATAGAGTTCATCATTTATAACCTTACCGAATGCGGTTAACAATTCATCAAAAGTCAAATCATTTTTGATAACTATTCCTCTTGGATTTACATTATTTATCAAAGTTTTTAATTTTAAAAACTCTGTAAACATAGTCAGCATAATAATTTTACAATTTGGCATGTACTCTAGGACTAGTTTAGCTATATCCTCTCCCGAATACAATTCTTTCTCTTCATATGAAGGCATACTTATATCCAAAAATGCGATATCAAATTTAGGAGTACCTGCATTCGTTATTAAATCAAATGCCGAACGACAATCTTTTGCATCCAATATTAAAAACTCATAATCATTTGGATTATATCTTGTGATCGCATTTTTATATCCTTGAATTATAAATGGATGATCATCAACAATTAAGATATTTTTTTTTAGCCTAGTTGCAACCGATTCAATTGTCATTTTTTTTTTAAGTTGTTTGATTTTCTAATGGTATACTTACCGTAATTGTAGTTCCTTCCCCAACTTTTGATTTAACATAAAACTCACCACCACATTCTTTAGCACGTGAAATCATATTTTGCAAACCAATTCCTTTCTTTTTAAGATTCACATTAAATCCGGCTCCATCATCAGTTATTATCAAAAGTATACTATTCTCCTGTTTTTTCAAATCAACTTTAATCGTAGTAGCATTAGCATACTTATTAATGTTTTGCAATGATTCCTGAATAATTCGATACAAATTAATTTTAACCGAATTGACCGCAAGATCCCATTTGATAGTGGAGTCGATACTTGACAATAATTTTGCAGAGAAAGTCTTTCTTTGCTCTTCAAAAAGATTATCTACAATTGCGACGAAGTTATTAATTAATTCTGATTTTTCCCTATTCAAGTCATGTGAAATTTCACGAATATCTTGTTCAATTTTTTTTAGTTCTACTAAATAATCTAAACGTTGCGTAATTGCTAAATCATCATTAAATTGATTTAAGCCTTCCAGATTCATTCTAACTCCAAACATTCTTCCCAAAACACCATCGTGCAGTTCCTGTGCCACACGTTTTTTCTCCTGAACCCTGTTGGCTTCAATAGTATTTTGCTGAGATATCATCAAATTATATATATCTTCATTCGCTTTTTGTTGTTGTTGCTTATACAAAAGTTCTCTATTCTTAGCCTTCTGTGATTTGACGATATAAATAAACATCCCTAAAATTGTTATAGCAGAGAAAAAGTAAAGTAATTTTCTATTCTTTGCTTCTAAGTCCGTATTTTCGCCTTTAATTTCGTCCGTTTCGTATTGAATTCTAGAGAATTTTTCTCCTATTTTTCTTTCCTCCTTCTGCAAGTCCTCATTAATATGAATGTATTCTTTCGTATAAACTGTAGCTTTTTGCGGATCTATTGTGGCTATATGCTTTAAAGCTACCAAAATATCATGTCTTTCATTCGTTTTACGAACGAATGCTAATGCCTGATTAGCAAAATCTAAAGCCTTAGACCTATCATTTCTTGATTCATAATATTCAGACAAATGAATTAAATTTAAAAATCTTCCAGAAGAATTTTTTAGTCCATTTACTATATTCATAGATTGAAAAAACAAATCCGGCAAATTATTTGTCTCATTAAGCTTAAATTTACTATAACCTAAATTATCTAACAACATCGCATATATACTTGGATCTTGATTATCAATTAACTGTTGTTCAATTCCATTTTGAAAATAAAATTTGGCATTTTCATAATCCTTTAAATTCATATAAACTAAACCTAAATTCAAATTTGAAATAGCCTTTGTTTGACTTTTAGCAATAATATCACTATTTTCAAGTACTTTTAAAGCTTTTTTGTGGTATAAAATAGCCTCTTCATATTCCCCTAAACCATTATAAACTAAACCCAGTGTATTGTATGCGTCAT
The DNA here is from genome assembly GCF_038289905.1 of Flavobacterium flavipallidum. Taxonomy (NCBI): domain Bacteria; kingdom Pseudomonadati; phylum Bacteroidota; class Flavobacteriia; order Flavobacteriales; family Flavobacteriaceae; genus Flavobacterium; species Flavobacterium flavipallidum. Next base: position 42,305 of record NZ_JBBYHU010000016.1, read on the forward strand.
AATTTATTTCATCAGAATCTGTTTTTTCATCATCTTTAAGTAATCGCAAAACCTTAAAAACCTCCTTTTCACTACCGATAAAATCACCAACTCTAAACATCAACGCGGCTTTATTTACCAAAGTTTTAGCCAACTCATATTTGCTATTAAGTTTATCATATAATTTTTCGGCTTTGTAGTAATAAAAAAAGGAAGAATCCGAAACCGATTTTACACGATAATAATCTCCTAAATAAGTATACGCTTTTGCCATACTAACAGTATCAGCTGCTTTTTCAGAATTTTCTAAAACTAAATTGACGGTTTGAGAATACTTTTTTAAAGAATTGGTATTATAAAATCTATTTGCTACTTTAAAAAGGTTTACACGATTCAATGAATCATTTTCATCCTGCAATACTATTTCTAAAGCCTTATTCGTGTAGTTATATCGCTTTTCAACTGGTAAATTAAAATCATTGGCTAATGAAAAATAAACAGACAGACTGTCATTAGGAATAATTATACGCTTATCATTTGACTTTTTTTGTGAGCAACCTACAAGCACAAAAAAAGGCAACCAAAAAAAAATCTCCCTAATATTAGTCTTCAATAGCATTTAATTTTTTCAAAAATACTAATTTAAAATTTTCGACATAAAAAAAACCATCAAAATGATGGTTTTTTTTAAATCACTCTAAAAGTGCATGAATATATTGTTGTGATATTAATTATCAGATTTAAATTCTCTTGTCCCTCCAATATTTGAAGAATAATCAGATTTAAACTCTCTCGTTCCTCCGATGTAATCAGACTTAAACTCTCTAGTCCCTCCGATGTAATCAGATTTAAATTCTCTTGTTCCTCCGATGTAATCAGATTTAAACTCTCTTGTTCCTCCGATGTAATCAGATTTAAACTCTCTTGTTCCTCCAATGTTTTCAGTTGAAGCTGTGAAAGATGTTAACACTAACATTAATGAAAATAGTCCGATTGTTACGATTGATTTTTTCATGACTTGGGTTTTTATGTTTTAATACTTTTTTACTTGTTTATCGAAACCTTTTCTCGATTTCGTTGAAGTAAAATTACATAGCGAACCCGTTTTTCATTTGTGTTTTAAGTCGTTTATGGTGGAATGCCTTAGTTTATGAGTGAATAAACCTCAAATCTGGGTGGATGTCATTTTTTTGTTTAAAAGGAAGTTTCTGCATGATATATGAACAATGGTTAAAGTATAATCCCCGTAATAAATACGAATTATTGGATTATTAATACTCGAATATTTAACTCGAAAAGAACTCTTCTGAACGAATTCATGAAATTAAATCATATTTTATAAAGCAACAGAAGGGACTTGTTAGATTTCTAAATAATTTCCGTTTGAGATTTCAGAAATAATAAGATCTATATTTGCTTTATAAGATTTAGAGAAAGGCAATTTTATAGCAGTGTTTTTAATGTAACACAATGCATTACCTGTATGTATTCTGGAGATACAATTACTATTAACAATATAACTGTTATGAATACGAACAAAAGGATAGGGCAAAACACCTTCAAAAAGTTTTAGTGTTTTAAAAGCAGTAACCATTTCTCCATTTGTTAAATGAATATCGGTTGAATTATTATCTGCTTGAAAATAAGCAATATCTCTGGTATCAATATACCTGTAATCTCCGTAAGACTTGACACACAATATAAGGGGTTCCTGTTGATTTTCAACTGTTTCAGACCGAACAATATTTGGAACTATGATTTCATCAGGTTCAGTATCTATTATTTTAGGACTAACTGATACTGGTTCTGTTTGATCAATTTTATTAGATTTCCCAATTTTTAACAACGATTTGACCATATCAAATCGGGTTACTGGCTTGATAAAATAGTCCGACACCTCATACTGTATAGCTTCAAATGCCAATTCTTTTTTAGAAGTTGTTACTATAATCTTAGGAACAACATTTAAATACCTATACAATTCACTTATTAACGCCAATGACAAATTACTTTTTTTATCTGCCGGCTCAATTTCAAGAAAAATTAATTTTGGTTTGTGTTCAAGAATTAAATTAAGTCCTTCATCATAATTACTGGCGATACCCAAAAATATAAGTTCTGAAAAACCATCAGTGATGGTTTTCGTCTTTTCAGCACTTTCTTTATTATCATCAATTATGATGTATGAGTAATTCATATATGGCAATTACCACGATTAGGTATAAATAACTATAACAATCGAAACATAAATGTTTCAACCATTTATTAGAAAATTAATGTGGTAGTTTTGGGGAAACTATACCGAATATTTAGCTAAAAAAGCCAGCATTCTGAAAGTTAAAAATAAACATTTAACTTGTTAATTTTATTGCATCAAGATACAAATCGATAAAGTGTCAATACTATTTGATAAAAAGTAAATAAATCCGACAAAGAACAAAATAAACTTACTTTTCGAATCTCAATCAAGCGATTTATCCTAAAAATATGCTTAAAAAAACAAAAAAAGCCCTCCAAAACGGAGAGCTTTTAGTTAAAAATATTAAAATTTACATTTTCATTAACCAATTTTTCATTGAAACTTCATTTTCAATAATTGATTTCAAATCAGCAATTTTTACACGATCCTGCTTCATGGTATCTCTATGACGGATAGTCACTGTTTGATCTTCGATTGTTTGATGATCTACAGTAATACAAAACGGCGTACCAAGAGCATCTTGTCTTCTGTAACGACGCCCAACAGCATCTTTTTCATCATAGGCCACATTGAAATCCCATTTCAAATCAGCAATAATTTGATGCGCAATTTCAGGCAAACCATCTTTCTTAACCAATGGTAAAACAGCAGCTTTAGTAGGCGCTAAAACCGCAGGCAATTTCAATACTGTTCTTGTAGATCCATCTTCTAGAGTTTCTTCTTTTAAAGAAGTAGCAAAAACTGCTAAGAACATCCTATCTAATCCAACAGAAGTTTCAACAACATAAGGAACATAGTTCTCATTCAGTTCAGGATCAAAATATTGTAATTTTCTACCCGAATATTGTTCGTGTGCCTTTAAGTCAAAGTCTGTACGAGAATGAATTCCTTCCAATTCTTTAAATCCAAAAGGGAAATTAAATTCAATATCGGCAGCAGCGTTAGCATAGTGTGCTAATTTTTCGTGATCATGGTAACGATAGTTCTCTTTTCCAAGTCCCAATGACAAGTGCCATTTTAAACGAGTTTCTTTCCAATGCTCATACCACTTCATTTCCTCTCCCGGGCGAACAAAAAATTGCATCTCCATTTGTTCAAACTCACGCATACGGAAAATAAATTGTCTTGCTACAATCTCATTTCTGAATGCTTTACCAGTTTGAGCAATTCCAAAAGGGACTTTCATTCTCCCTGATTTTTGAACATTTAAAAAGTTAACAAAAATCCCCTGAGCCGTTTCCGGACGTAAATATAAGTCCATTGCATTATCTGCAGATGCACCTAATTTAGTCCCAAACATCAAGTTAAACTGTTTTACTTCAGTCCAGTTTCTTGAACCTGATTCCGGACAAGCAATTTCTAATTCTTCAATTAATGCTTTAACATCAGCTAAATCTTCATTCCCTAAAGAACGCCCCATTCTTTCGAGAATTTCTCTTTCTTTAGCTTTATATTCTTTTACGCGAGCATTTGTAGCAACAAATTCGGCCTCATCAAATGCCTCACCAAAACGAACTCTTGCTTTCTCAATCTCTTTAATTGCTTTTTGATTTAGCTTTTCAGCATAATCTTCAATTAAAACATCAGCTCTATATCGTTTTTTCGAATCTTTATTATCAATTAATGGATCGTTAAATGCATCAACATGTCCCGAAGCTTTCCAGGTGGTTGGATGCATTAATATTGCTGCGTCAAGCCCAACAATATTTTCATTCATCTGAACCATTGCTTTCCACCAGTACTCACGGATGTTCTTTTTTAACTCTACTCCGTTTTGTGCATAATCATATACTGCACTTAAACCATCGTAAACTTCGCTTGACGGAAAAATAAATCCATACTCTTTTGCATGCGAAACTACATTCTTAAAAATATCTTCTTGTTTTGCCATAGTGGTGCAAAAATATAAAAAGTGAATTTAAAAAAAAGAAAAAAATCAAAGTTTGAAGCATTGATTTTTATATTTTTAGAATAAAAATTCTATCTATGTTGAAAAGCATCATTAATCTATTCTTTCCCAAAAGCTGTTCTGGTTGTGATGCTATTTTATTAGCTAACGAAGAAATCATTTGCAGCATTTGCCGACACAACGTCCCTATCACTAACCATCATTTGCTTTTAGAAAATGAAGCTTTCAAGAAATTTTATGGACGAATTCCGGTCGAACATGCCTCGGCCTTTCTTTATTTCCATAAAAAAGGGATTGTTCAACAAATGATTCACAATTTAAAATATAAAGGACACGAAGAAATAGGAACACTTTTAGGCGAATGGTATGCTGATGAATTAAAAGAAACACTAAAACATTTTAACGCTTACGAGATAATTCCTGTACCCTTGCACCCAAAAAAATTCAAAGAACGAGGCTACAACCAAGTTCATAATTTTGGAAAAACACTTTCGGAAAAACTTAACCTAAACTACAACGATAAAATCCTGTATCGGAAAATATATTCTAAAACGCAATCCAAAAAAAATCTACTTGGAAGAACAGAAGGAATTGAAACTATTTTTGATGTTCGTTTTTACGAAAAAGACCACAATAAACATTTTATTATTGTTGATGACGTCATCACTACCGGAGCTACACTAGAAGCCTGCTCAAGAGCATTATTAAAAATTCCCGGGGCAAAAATCAGCATTATTTGCATGGCAATGGCTCAATCATAAGTAACTGAAAAATAACAAAAAACCTCATTACTCCATTTATTTAACGAACAAGTGTTTCGGATTCCAAACTTAAATGTTTATTTTTGGATAAATTTTTATAAATCTTAAACAAAAAATATCATGGCTTTTGAATTACCTCAATTACCTTATGCGTATGACGCACTAGAACCACATATCGATGCACGCACGATGGAAATCCACCACACAAAGCACCATAACGCATACACTACGAACCTTAATGCTGCAATTGCTGGTACTGATATGGAGGGTAAAACAATTGAAAACATCTTAATCAACCTTGACATGGCAAATGCTGCCGTACGTAACAACGGTGGAGGTTTTTACAACCACAATCTTTTCTGGACTGTAATGACTCCAAATGGTGGCGGACAACCAACTGGAGATTTATTAGCTGCTATCGAAGCTGCTTTTGGATCATTTGAAGAATTCAAAGCTAAATTTGCTAAAGCTGGAGCAACACAATTTGGTTCAGGATGGGCTTGGTTATGTGTTCAAGAAGGTGGAAAATTAGACGTTTGTGGAACTCCAAACCAAGACAACCCATTAATGCCAGGTGTAGGTTGCGGTGGAACTCCAATCTTAGGAATGGATGTTTGGGAACATGCCTACTACTTAAACTACCAAAACAGAAGACCAGACTATATTGAAGCTTTTTTCAATGTAATTAACTGGACAGAAGTTGCAAGAAGATACGCTTCAGAGAAATAGTTTAAAAAATCAGAATACAAAAAAAGACTAACAATTGTTAGTCTTTTTTTTGCTTCAAAGCTCAAAACATATTTCTTAATTGGAAATTTTCTAAAATAAAAAAGGTGGAATTACTTCCACCTTTTTTGCCCCAAATCTACCATAAACTTAACCTACTAATATTATGGTATATCAAATGTATTCCAGTTATTATTTAATAACAAATATTTAAGACAAACAACCTAAAAAACCGATAAATAACTTAATTTACCTTTTAATAAGCTCTAGCATCCTTACCTTCGTAAAAATTCATGAAAGCTCGGTTTACAACTCTATTTCCTCCTGGCGTAGGATAATCTCCGGTAAAATACCAATCTCCTAAATTTTTAGGACAAGCCACATGTAAATCTGCCACTGTTTGGAAAATAATTTTTACTTCTGCTTTTATCTCAGGAGAACTTAACATCTCAGCAATTTTATCTGAAATTTCCTGATCAGTAAATGGCTCATAAATAGCCGTAACATAATTCACCACATCCACATCTTTAAAGTCTTCCTGCGCTTTACATTTAGCATAAACTTCATCAACAATATGATATAAGTTTCTTTCTTTCAAAAGATCTAAAGCAGCTCTAAAAGCAACTAAACCTTCTAACTTAGCCATATCAATTCCATAACAATCCGGATAACGAATTTGTGGTGCCGAAGAAACAATAACAATACGTTTAGGATTTAAACGATCCATCATCTTAATAATACTCTTTTTAAGAGTTGTTCCCCTAACAATACTATCATCAATAATTACAAGATTATCTTCTGGCTTAATAACACCATAAGTCACATCATATACGTGAGCCACTAAATCATCACGACTATCATCAGCAGTAATAAATGTTCTTAGCTTCGCATCTTTGATAGCTACTTTTTCAGTTCTAATTTTAACCTCTAACAACTCTTTTAGAGTTTCTGCTGTTAAAATATTTCTGTTTTCTAAAATGTAATTATTTTTTCTTTGATTTAAGAAATCCTGAGCCGCTTCAACTAATCCAAAGAAAGAAGTCTCAGCAGTATTAGGAATATATGAGAATACTGTATTATCTGTATCTTGATCAATAGCATTTAAAACTGCAGGCAAGATTAATTTTCCCAAATTCTTTCTTTCCTGATAAATTTCAGCATCACTTCCTCGTGAGAAATAAATACGCTCAAAAGAACAAGCTTTTTTAACTGTTGGAGTTAAAATTTCTTTCATCGAAACCACTCCGTTCTTCTTAATAATTAAAGCACTTCCCGGATCAATTTCTTTTACTTTATCAAAAGGAACATTGAAAACTGTTTGAATTACTGGTCTCTCTGAAGCCACTACAACAACTTCATCATCTTGGTAAAAATATGCCGGACGAATTCCTGCAGGATCTCTAAATACAAACGCATCTCCATGACCTAACAAACCAGCCATAGCATATCCTCCATCTAAATTTTTAGCCGAACGCGCTAAAATTTTAGCAACATCTAATCGCTCTGCAATAACAGGAGAAGCTTCTTGTTTTGAATAACCTTCTGCTTTACAATCCTGATACAACTGCATAACTTCTTTATCTAAGAAGTGACCAATTTTCTCCATTACAGTAACCGTATCAGCCATTTCCTTTGGATGCTGCCCTAACTCAACTAAATTTTGAAAAAGCTCTTTAACATTCGTCATATTAAAGTTACCTGCCAAAATCAAATTACGATGCATCCAGTTACTTTGTCTCAAAAATGGGTGCACACTTTCAATACTATTTTTACCAAAAGTACCGTAACGCACATGACCTAAAAACAACTCACCGATATAAGGAATATTCTTTTTTTGAGCCGCAACATCTTCAGCATACTCCGGATTAGTAGTCATCTCCTCATTTATTCTTTCATTGATCTGAGAAAAAACATCCTGAATTGGCTGAGACTGATTAGAACGAACTCTACTAATATATCTCTCACCTGGTTCTACATCTAATTTAATACTAGCAAAACCAGCACCATCCTGCCCACGATTATGCTGCTTTTCCATCATTAGATACATTTTTTGTATCCCATAAAAAGCAGAACCGTACTTCTCTTTGTAAAATTCAAGCGGTTTCAGTAATCTAACTAAAGCTATTCCACATTCATGTTTTAAAGCATCGCTCATTGTAGTTGTATTTGTTTTGTTGTGTTATCCTGTTTTTAAAACTTTATTTCTAAAGCTTACTTTATTATTTTTAGAATTACAAAATTCTATATTTCTCAGCTTGTTCTTTGTTAATCTAAATTAAGAAAATCCAATCTTTTTAGATATTGAACGAAAAAAGCCTCGTTCCCGAGGCTTTAAAGCATTATAATTCTATATCAAATTGTGTTAATGATTTAAATTGCTTTAATCGTGACACAACCTCTTCTTTTTCTAAACTAAGCATTCGTTCTGTTCCAAATTTTTCAACGCAAAAGGAAGCTAAATTTGAACCATAAATTATTGCATTTTTCATATTCTCAAAAGAAACATTTTCACTTTGAGCAATAAATCCAGCAAAACCTCCCGCAAAAGTATCTCCTGCTCCAGTAGGATCAAAAACTTCTTCTAATGGTAAAGCTGGAGCAAAAAACACATTGTTTCCATGAAACAATAAAGCACCATGCTCTCCTTTTTTAATCACCACATATTCAGGTCCCATAGCCTGAATTTTTGCAGCAGCTTTTACTAGAGAATATTCTCCTGAAAGTTGTCTTGCTTCTTCATCATTAACAGTAATCACGTCGACACGTTTAATTACATCTAACAACTCAGACAAAGCGCAATCCATCCAAAAATTCATCGTATCAAGAACTACTAACTTTGGCTTACTTTCTAATTGATCCAAAACACTGCTTTGAACTATTGGATGTAAGTTACCTAACATCACCACATCAGCATTTTTAAAATTTTCAGGAACTTTTGGCTGAAAATCAGCCAAGGTATTTAATTCAGTAACTAAAGTATCTCTTGAATTCAAGTCATTATGATAACGCCCACTCCAGAAGAAGGTTTTACCACCTTTTACAACTTCTAGCCCAGAAATATCAATATTTCTATCAGTCAATAAATCAATATATTCTTGAGGAAAATCATCTCCAACAACAGAGACAATAGCTGATTGCAGGTTGAAAAAAGCTGCTGAAAGTCCAATGTAAGTTCCCGCTCCACCTAAAATTTTATCGGTTTTTCCGAAAGGGGTTTCAATTGCGTCGAAAGCAACAGTTCCAACAATCAATAATTTATTCATTTTATGAATTTCAAATTAAAGATGCAAAGATAATTTATATGTTGCAAAGTTGCAAAAGTTAAAATCGACAAAATTATCACAAAATTTTCCCCTCTTCATTTTCATAAAAAGCATCAATCGACAAACTCTTTTGACTAGAGGCAAAAACAGCTAATGCATCACAACGTTCATTTTGAGGATGATTATTATGGCCTTTTATCCATTTAAAATCTACCTGATGTTTTCGATAAACAATTAAAAATCGCTTCCACAAATCAGCGTTTTTCCTTCCAGCAAAAGCCTTTTTCTCCCACCCAAGAACCCATTTCTTAACTACTGAATCAACAACATACTTAGAATCCGAAACCACCAACACTTTCATGTTTGGGTTTTTTAATTTTTCAAGTCCTACAATCACTGCCAGCAATTCCATTCTATTATTAGTAGTATATCGAAAACCCTCATAAAATTCTTTTCGATGAGCAGTTCCTACTAATTCCATAACAACCCCATAACCTCCTGGACCTGGATTTCCCTTTGCAGCACCGTCTGTATATATATGTACCTGATAATCCAATTTCAAATTTTAAGCTTTCAACAAATCCTCTATTACACCTGGAAAATATTTTTGCTCTAATTCGTGGATTTTCTCAGCTACCACCTCTGGAGTATCCGTCCCCAATACAACAACACTTTTTTGAAAAATTATTGCTCCTTCGTCATAATTTTCATTAACATAATGAATCGTAATTCCTGATTCTTTCTCTTTATTTTCTACTACCGCATTATGCACATACATTCCATACATCCCTTTACCACCATATTTAGGCAATAATGCAGGATGAATATTTATAATCTTATTCGGATAAACCTCTATTAATCTATCAGGGAATTTCAATAAGAAACCTGCCAAAACGATTAAATCAGGATTGATTACTTCTATTTTTTGTAAAAAACCACTTTCATATAGTTCACTTTTAGAAAATACTTCAACAGGAACATCATTATTTTTTGCTCTGTCAATAACTTTAGCATTCGCATTATTTGTAAAAACCCCTACAACATCAGCTACAGCACTTCCTTTAAAATGTTTTATAATATTTTCAGCATTAGTACCGGATCCAGAAGCAAAAACAACAATTTTTTTCATATTTTATTTAGTTTAAGTCACACAAAAAAAAGAATAAAAAACGAAACAAAATAGCTTTAATAACTCTTTGTTAAAAATTATTTTCTAATTTAGATGTCACATTTATCAACTTAATAGTGGTTTTAAAATAAAGTTTTTTATTTTTGCCACAAAATTAAATTCTAAAATTAAAGATTATGTCAGACATTGCATCAAGAGTAAAAGCGATTATCGTAGACAAATTAGGCGTTGACGAAAACGAAGTTGTAACAGAAGCAAGCTTCACTAATGATTTAGGAGCTGACTCATTAGACACTGTTGAGCTTATTATGGAATTCGAAAAAGAATTTGACATTCAAATTCCAGACGATCAAGCTGAAAACATTGCTACTGTTGGTCAAGCTATCTCTTACATCGAAGAAGCAAAAAAATAATACATACACACCCGATTATATAATCTATAAATCGGGTGTTATTATTTTTTAAAATTAAAATTAAGATTGATTTTCAATCCATTATACATAATACAGCACCCATGGCTCTTAGGTAAAACACAAAAGAAAGCGTGGGTTTTGTTTGTTTAAAGATAACAAAATACAAAATATATGGTATTAAGACGAGTTGTTGTAACAGGTCTAGGTGCTCTTACTCCTATTGGTAACAATATTGAAGAGTATTGGAATGGTCTAATTAACGGAGTTAGCGGGGCTGCACCAATCACTTATTTTGACGCGTCAAAATTCAAAACTCAGTTTGCTTGCGAATTAAAAAACTTCAATGTTGAAGATTTTATAGATCGTAAGGAAGCTCGAAAAATGGATCGTTTCACTCAATATGCTGTAGTTTCTGCAACTGAGGCAATGAATGATGCTAATTTTGATTTAGATAAAATTGATGTTGACAGAGCAGGTGTTATTTGGGGATCAGGTATTGGAGGTTTAGAAACTTTTCAAATTGAGATGCTAAACTACTCCGCCGGAGACGGTACCCCAAAATTCAACCCATTCTTTATCCCAAAAATGATTGGTGATATTGCCTGTGGACACATTTCAATTAAATATGGTTTTAGAGGTCCAAACTTCGGAACCGTATCAGCCTGTGCTTCTTCTACAAACGCTATTATTGATGCATTCAACTACATTCGTCTAGGTCATGCAGATGTTATGGTAACAGGAGGTTCTGAAGCCGCAGTAACCATTGCAGGTATGGGAGGATTTAATGCACTTCACGCATTATCAACTCGAAATGATGACCCAAAAACAGCTTCAAGACCTATGGACAAAGACAGAGATGGTTTTGTACTTGGTGAAGGTGCAGGGGCGTTAATTTTAGAAGAATACGAACACGCTATTGCACGTGGTGCTAAAATCTATTGCGAAATTGGCGGTGGAGGTATGTCGGCTGATGCGCATCATATTACCGCTCCTCATCCTGAAGGATTAGGTGCTAGAAACGTAATGTTAAACTGTCTACGAGATGCTGGTCTAAAACCAACTGATGTTGACGGAGTAAATATGCACGGAACTTCAACACCTCTTGGAGACATGGCTGAAAGCAAAGCTATTGAGCAAGTTTTTGGAGAACACGCTTATACCATGAATTTAAATTCAACTAAATCTATGACGGGTCACTTGTTAGGAGCCGCAGGAGCAATCGAAACGATTTCTGCTATTCTTTCAATTAAACACGGAATAGTTCCTCCTACAATTAATCATTTCACAGATGATGAAAAAATCGATTCTAAATTAAACTTCACGTTTAACACTGCTCAAAAAAGAGACATGAATATCGTGATGAGTAATACTTTCGGTTTTGGAGGTCACAATGCTTGTGTATTAGTAAAAAAATTAGGATTCTAATTTTATACTATGAGTATATTCAAAAAAATATTCACAAAATCCCGTTCTCAAGAAGACGGGATTTTTTTTGAAGCTATTCAAAAAATACTTGGTTTTCCACCAAAGGAACTAAACCATTATCATAAAGCCTTTACACACCGCTCTTCAGGTAAAACAGATTCAAACGGAAATCCTATAAGTTATGAACGATTAGAGTTTTTGGGCGATGCAATGCTTAGTTCAGTAATTGCTGCTCATCTATTTAACGAAGTACCACACGGAGACGAAGGCTACCTAACAAAAATGCGTTCTAAAATAGTAAGCAGAGAACATCTTAATGAACTAGGAAAAGACTTAGACCTTATCCGTTTTGTTGACAGCAAAGTCCCAGTACAACATTTTGGCGAAAATATACACGGTAATATTTTTGAATCACTTATAGGCGCTATCTATCTTGACAAAGGCTATCCATTTTGTGAAAGATTTATTCAAAAAAAAGTAATCATTCCTTATGTCGACATTCCAAGACTTGAAGGAAAAGTAATCAGCTACAAAAGTTTAATTATTGAATGGTGTCAAAAAGAAAAAAGAATATTTCATTATGACATATTCGAAGACAACGCAATAGATGGTCAACGCCTTTTTGGGGTCAAATTGAGTATTGATGAAAAAGTAGTCGCAAAAGCAAGAGCAACTTCTAAAAAGAAAGCCGAAGAAAAAGCATCTCAACGTGCTTATTTTGCTTTTCAGGAAAAAATGAACAAAAAATAGCATTAAATTCTATTAAGCTATAACGTTTTCGTTTCAAATTTAACGAATTCATCATGTTTTCAACACTTATACTTCGTCAGAAATAGTATATTTACATCTTTATTTTTAATGAAGATGGCTGTTCATAAATTAAGTCTTGATGAATTTGATGAAATTGACTATAATCTTATCGCAATTCACACATCTTTAGAAGATTACAGATTGGCATATTTTATCAATCAGAAACTTCCAATAAATCTAGCTAAAAGCAAAGATGAAGTTCAAATCAACATCAAAGAAGGTGAAACAAAATTCTCAAGGTTTTATTTTTATGACGAAGAAAATACAGTTGCATGGAATTTAGTTCAAAATATCAATGAAGTAGTTTCAGAAAAAAATCAGGAAATACAAAATTTATTTTCAGATACAAGTGAGAACATTTCAACAAAAGTATACTTACTTCCAGAATTTAAAAAAGCCGATTATTTTTTAAAAATAGAAAATACCGATGACAATATAGATGTCAATCAAATAAAAACAATATTAAATACTATAGATAACATCACAACGGTCTATACCGTTGAAACAAAACAAATAAAATCTAAAAACAATCTAATTTTTTAATGCAAATGATTACAACAAACAAGAAAACTAAAATTGTGGCGACCCTTGGACCTGCTTGCGGAACCAGAGAAATCATAAAAGATATGGTTGAAGCAGGTGTAAATGTATTCAGAATTAACTTTTCTCATGCTGATTACACTGATGTAGAAAACAGAATCAAAATCATCCGTGATTTAAATGCTGAATTCGGTTATACTACAGCCATATTAGCAGACTTACAAGGACCAAAACTTCGTGTTGGGGTTATGAATGACGGTGTTGTTGTTAATGATGGTGATTTAATCACATTTACCACAGCCGAAGACATCATTGGTACTGCTGAAAGAGTTTTCATGAAATATCAAAACTTTCCTAACGATGTAAATCCAGGTGAAAGAATCTTACTTGATGACGGAAAATTAATTTTCGAAATCGTTTCAACTGACAAAAAAACAGAAGTAGTTGCTAAAGTAATTCAGGGTGGAGAATTAAAGTCTAAAAAAGGAGTTAATCTTCCTAATACAAAAATTTCACTTCCTGCATTAACTGAAAAAGATATCGCAGACGCCATTTTTGCTATTAGCCAAAAAGTAGACTGGATCGCACTTTCTTTTGTAAAAACACCACGTGACTTACAAGATTTACAAGAATTAATTGCTGAACATTCTGAATACAAAATTCCAATTGTTGCTAAAATCGAAATGCCTGAAGCATTAGAAAACATGGATAAAATTGTAGCTTACTGTGATGCTTTGATGGTTGCTCGTGGAGACCTTGGAGTAGAATTACCTGCTCATGAAGTTCCATTGGTACAAAAAGACTTGATTCGCAGAGCTAAAACAGCTCGTATTCCAGTAATTGTGGCTACCCAAATGATGGAAACAATGATTACCAGCTTAACTCCAACAAGAGCTGAAGTAAATGACGTAGCAAACTCTGTAATGGACGGTGCTGACGCAGTAATGCTTTCTGGAGAAACTGCTGCTGGAAATTACCCTGTACAAGTAATTCAAAAAATGACTCAAATTTGTGAAGCAGTAGAAAACTCTTCATTAATTCAAGTTCCACAAAATACACCACAAATTAAAACAAACCGTTTTATCACTAAAACTATTTGTCGTCATGCTGCAGTTATGGCTAACTCTATTGAAGCAAAAGCTATTTCTACAATGACTAACAGTGGTTACACAGCATTCCAATTATCAGCTTGGAGACCAAGCACTGCTGAGATTTTAGTATTTACTTCTAATACAAGAATCCTTACTCAATTGAGTTTATTATGGGGTGTTAGAACTTATTTCTATGACAAAGAAGAAAGTACGGATACAACAGTAACAGATATTAATAATATCGCTAAAGAAAAAGGACATGTAGCAACTGGAGACTATATCATCAACTTAGCTTCGATGCCAATTAAAGATAAAGGTATGGTAAACACCTTAAGAGTATCTGAAATCATCTAAAAAGAATAGATTTATACCGAAATCCGTCTCGATAGCCATCGGGACGGATTTTTTTTATAAAGTTTTCTGTTTTTGTTTACAAAATAAAAAATGAGAGCGACACTTACTTCTAAAAATTAAGAAGAATTATACAAGTTCATTAAAAAATATGATTTATATTTGACTAACATAAAACACATTGTACTATGGAATTCAAATCAAAAAATCCTTTTTTAAACAATAAAAGCTTTTCTCCTACATCAAGAGCTGAACAAGTTCATGAAGCTACCGTTATAGGTTACGAACAGCAGATGACCATTTCTGGCACTATAAACAAAACAATTTTATTGTTTTTATTACTTACAGCCGCTGCTATGATTACGTGGTGGATGACTTTTAATGGAATGAATCCAATTGTTCCAACAATTGGCGGAGCTATTATTGGTTTTATTTTAGTTCTTATTTCAGTATTCAAACCACAATATTCAGGTTATTTAGCTCCAGGTTATGCCGTTTTTGAAGGACTATTTATTGGAGGGCTTTCAGCCATTTTCGAAGTTCGTTATCCAGGAATTGTTATTCAGGCTGTAGGAGCTACTTTTGCTACATTCGCAGTATGTTTAGGACTGTATAAATACCAAATTGTAAAAGTAACTGAACAATTCAAATCAGTTGTTTTGGCCGCTACATTGGCCATTGCTACTTATTACCTTATTTCGTGGTTATTTTCAATGTTTACAAGTTATCAGCCTGTACATTACGGAAACTCATTATGGAGTATCGGAATTAGTGTTTTTGTAATTGTAATTGCTGCTTTAAATTTATTCTTAGATTTTGACCGTATAGAAGAAGGTGCTAAACAAAGAATGCCTAAATACATGGAATGGTTTGGAGCAATGGGATTGATGATTACCTTAGTTTGGTTATATGTTGAATTCTTAAGATTACTTTCAAAACTATCTAGTAAAGATTAATTTTTAGACTATAAAATCTACGCAAGCCCTTCTCAAAAAGAAGGGTTTTCTTTTTACTAAAAATTAAATTTTAACTGAACTGCAACTACAGCTTTTTTAACTTCTGTATTTAAACTGCTCATTGAAATCCCTAATAAACGAACAGAATCCTTCAAGCGCTCCTGATATAATAATTCTTTTACGGTTTCAAAAATCAATCCTTTGTCAGCTATAAAATACGGCAAAGTTTTACTTCGGGTTTGCTGTGTAAAATCGCTGTATTTAATCTTTAGTGTTACCGTCTTTCCGGAAACATTATGCTTTTTTAGCCTTCTTTCTAAACTATTGGCTATAAGTTCTAATTTTTCCAACATGAAAACCTCTGAAGAAAGATTTACGTCAAAAGTATGTTCGGCAGCAACTGACTTTGTAATTCTGCTGGATTTTACTTCACTATTATGAATTCCTCTAACAACATAGTAATAATAACTTCCAGACTTCCCAAAGTGTTTTTCTAAAAACTCTAATGATTTACTTTTCAATTCTAATCCCGTAAAAATTCCCAATTGATACATTTTCTCAGTTGTCACTTTACCTACACCATAAAATTTTCTAATAGGTAAATTTTCTAAAAACGGGATTACTTCGTCTGGCGTAACTGTTTTTTGACCATTAGGTTTATTGTAATCGCTGGCAATTTTGGCCACAAATTTATTGATCGAAATTCCTGCCGAAGCCGTCAATCCTACTTCATTAAAAATGCGATTTCTAATTTCCTGAGCCAATAAACTCGCACTGGGATTTCCTTTTTTATTTTGAGTAACATCAAGATAAGCCTCATCAAGTGACAATGGTTCGATCAAATCAGTATAGTCTCGGAAAATTTTATGAATTTGATTTGAAATTTCCTTATAACGTTCAAATCGTGGACGCACAAAAATAAGTTCAGGACAATATTTTTTTGCAAGAACTCCGCTAATAGCACTTCGAACACCAAATTTTCTTGCCTCATAACTCGCCGCAGCAACAACACCTCTGTTTTCTGAACCTCCAACTGCAATCGGTTTTCCGCGAAGTTCAGGATTATCCATTTGCTCCACCGATGCAAAAAAAGCATCCATGTCAATATGTATAATCTTTCTATGTGGATTAAGTTCAGGCATCTTAAACAAAAGTATAAAATACTCTATTTATCTTTTTCTGCCTGCAAATAATTTTCAACCACTGCCGATTTTATTTTTCTCTCTGTTGGAAAAAAGAAACTAAAAGGCTTAGACTTAAAATGATTCCAAATAGAAGCTGTTACAAAACGTAATTCTCCTAATGGTATTGCTCGAGATCTAAAAGCTAATCCTAAAGAAAGACTAAAACTCATCATAAAATTGACTAATCCTATGACTCCTATTCCTATAACACCCCAAAACAACATCACATCACTCACCTCATAATTAGCTCCATACAAACCCAAAGCCAGATTACCGCTTGCAAATGTTATATGTCGTATATCCAAATTCAATCCTAAAAAAATACCAATTGATGAAGTACTCCCCATGAAAACACCAAACCAAAAATTAGAAATAGTACCAGCCCATTTTTTCTCATATAAATCAGCTAATTTTTGTGTACGCAGTTTACCAATACTCTTTTTTAATAATGGGTGTTCGGCAATACGAAAATAAACCTGATTATGTTTATCTCTGTTGGTAACACTCCCTGAAATAATTCCGGATAAAAACAAGAATACTCCGGCTATTGCAGCGTGAAAAATGGCCAAGGAATGAACCGGACTCAAATCAGTAATTAGTTTATCCCATTTTGCGGCAGCGATATTGTAATCAAGACTATAATCAATAAGCCAGATACCCAATAATGAAATGGGAAAAGCCATAATCACATTCCCCACAAATGCTATAAATTGAGATCGAAAAACACGAGCAAAAAGGATCGCAAAAGCATTATATTTTTCCGTTTTCTTCCCATGCTTTGACTCCCCTTCCTCTAAAGCTTTTATCAATGCAGACGCCGTCATTGCAGGTTGTTTAGTTGCCAAAGTAAATCCTAAAATATAAATAGCAATAAAACCAAAAGCGTAATTCATACTGTAAAGAAAAGCATGACCAAAAATACTAGTGTCAACTTTTGCTAATAAGACTTTAATAATACATAAAATCCCAACTATAAATCCACCTCCAAGTGCATTCCAAAACATTTTGAAATACTCCTTTCTACTTTCAGTAATATATTTTTCACCTGTTTTTGCTGTATGCTGCGTAATTTCATATGAAATCAATTGAATGCTTTCGGCAATAAACTTTCTGACATTATTTTTATAGCAATTAAATTGTATTAATTGCAAAGCCATTTCAATTCCATTGGTCTTTACATCTTTTTCATCTTCTACTTTCAAAAGCGAAATAAGAAATTTAAGCCGCTCGAGTTGTTGCCTAATTTTTAATAAATTTTGATTTACCCTCAGTGAAATTCCATATTTAGAACTATTTCTAAATGCTTTCTCAACAAAGTCCTCACAATGTTTCAATAAAACCAAAAGATGCGCTAAAGACAAATCGCCTGAAACAATAAAGTGATGCTCTGATTTTACAATTTCATCCTCAATTAAAAACAATTCTTTTTCAAATGCCGAGAAGGGACTTTCCAAATTATCAAATTCAGGAACCATCTTAATCACATCGGTCTCCATAGCCCGACCACTAATTCGTTGAGTAATTAAGTGCATAGCTATCAACACTTCAGACAAAGCAGAATTAGGTGCAACGCTTCCATATATCGATTCAAACTCCAGAAGATCATATAATTCCTCTAATTGTTCTTTGGGTATTTTAGCAATCCAAACACTATCAGTTGCTAAATAAAATACCTGATTAAGAACATATTCTAAAGTATCTTTTTGAGGCTGATAAGGTAAAATTTTAGCCAGAATTCTTTTTTTTACTTCAAATATAAAATCCACATCCTGCAAAATTGCAGCGTCAGAAAAAATCTTATTAAACTTCCTATTGCTTAGAATTTCTTTCAAATAAACAGACAACTCCTTTGTTACTGAAGGATTCTCTTTTAAAAAAGATATCAACTCTGACAAGTTCACTTCTTCCAAACCTTTTAGTTTTAAAGGTCGGATTAACTGAATTAGCTCTACTAAAGGCTCCAGATTATTTTTCTCTTCAAGCCAATTAGAACTTCCTTCAAAAAAACGAGTTATTCGCTGTACAAAAGTGGGTTTTATCTTTGCTTTTATTAATCGCATAAATTGCTGTTTTATGTAAAAATACAAATCGGTAAATTAAATTCCATAAACATATTCATAAAAAATAAATAATATAAAAAAATGTAACCTTCCATTTTTATAAGCAAAATGGACTAAAAAGTAAAAAAACCATATTATACATATATCAAAAAACATCCCTTTTCATATTCTTAAAAATTTCTCATACTGATTCGCCACAAACATTAAAATTATCAAAGAATAATCTACCTTTAGACTTTAAAATTTTAATTGGAAATGTTAGAAATCGAACGAAAATTTTTAGTGACTTCAGATGCGTATAAAAAAGGAGCTTTTTCCCAAAAACGCATTATTCAAGGTTATTTAAATTCTAATCCTGAGCGCACAGTACGTATCAGAATAAAAGAAAACAAGGCCTATTTAACTATAAAAGGTAGTTCAAACACTACTGGTATGTCGCGTTTTGAATGGGAAAAAGAAATTCCGGTGGATGAAGCTAAAAATTTATTATTGCTTTGCGAAAAAGGAATAATCGACAAAACCCGATTTGAAGTAAAAATAGGAAATCACATCTATGAAGTTGATGAATTTTACGGGGAAAATGAAGGTTTAGAAATGGCCGAAATTGAACTTGAATCAGAAACCGAATCATTTGAAAAACCACAATGGTTAGGTAAAGAAGTAACCAACGACAAGCGTTACTACAATTCTTATTTAAGTAAAAATCCTTTTAAAAACTGGTGATTTATTTCACTACTTCTTCAATTGTTACGATCATAGAACCCGATCCTTTATTTTTTGCAATTTCCATATAAGCCCTTTTTGTCAAATCAATTTCTCTTGATCGTACAAAAGGCCCCCTATCTATAACCTCAACAATTACTGATTTTCCATTGGCTTCATTAGTAATTTTCAATTTGGTACCAAAAGGAAATTTTTTATGTGCGGCTGTATATTCATTATTGCTAAATCTTACCCCACTTGTAGTCCTTCTTCCATTAAACTTATCCGCATAATAAGATGCATGTACACTTTTTTTATATAGTCTTAACTTTGTAACTGGAATTTCATTAAAAAAAGTATCTTTTACAACTCCTTTTTTCTCAACAACTGAAGGATGCTTCCTTAAAACCGAATCTCTTAACTCAGCAGCAGTTGGTTTTTGTGCTTTTTTCACTGAAGTCTTAACACCTTGAGCGTTTACAAAGACAAGGGTAAAAAATAAAAAAAGTAGGGTTATTGATTTTTTCATATTAACCTTTTTAGTTCAAATACATTTAAAACAAAACGGATTTCTTGACAAAAAAAGTCCTTTTCAGGACTTCTTTTCAGATTTTATTTAAACCATAACGACCAAGGAATTCTACTTAGTATAAGCAACAATCCTAATCCGTAAAAAATAGCAAATGTTTTAAACTTAGATTCACTTGTGGTTAATTTTTTATGTTTTGACCATCCTATTGTGATCAAAGTAATGGCAATGATATTAATTAAAGGATGCTCTAAAGAAGTTAATCGCACCATTTTATCTGACATTTGCCCCAAAGAAGCTAATCCAAGTGGAGAAACAAAATACAAAATCAATCCTACTAATAACTGGGTATGTGTCCCAATTAATCCAAAAATTGCAATCTTTCTATCTTTAGCAGTAAACTCTTTTTTAGAAGACAAACCTATAAAAGCGTTAATTACAGCAAACACTAATAATAAAAGTGCTAAATAAGCCCAACCAGAATGAAATTTTTGAATGAATTCGTACATGTTTTTAATATTTTTTTTAACAAATATAAACAAAAAAGGTATAAAAAAAACCTCATTACACTAAATGCAAATGAGGTTTTTATTCTTATAATTTAGCCATTTTTTAAATACAGACTGATAATCAAACACTTAAACAGCTAAATCAAAAATGTTATTTATTTCTTAAAAAATGCCCTAATAATGAAGCAGTTGAACTATCGTGGCTTTTTACTTCATTAGCATTAATTTCATCTAAGATAGAATTAGCCAATTGTTTTCCTAACTCCACACCCCATTGATCGTAACTAAAGATATTCCAGATAAAACCCTGAACGAAAATCTTATGCTCATATAACGAAATCAATGAACCCAAAGATTTAGGGGTTAACTTTTGAATCAAAAATGTATTAGTTGGTTTATTTCCAGAAAAAACTTTAAACGGTAAAAGAAATTGAGCAGCTTCTGCCGAAAGTCCTTGTTTATCAAATTCAGCCTGAACTTTTGACTCATCCTTTCCGTTTAGCAACGCCTCTGTTTGAGCAAAAAAGTTAGACATCAATTTGTCATGATGATTATGATCACCGTACAATGGTTGTACATAACCTATAAAGTCCGTTGGGATTACTTTAGTTCCCTGATGAATCAATTGAAAAAAGGCGTGTTGCGCATTCGTTCCAGGCTCTCCCCAAATAATGGTTCCAGTTTGATAATCTACTGCTTTACCATCACGTCCTACACTCTTTCCATTACTTTCCATTGTTCCTTGCTGTAAATAAGGCGCTAATTTTTGTAAATATTGTGTATACGGAATTAATGCTTCACTCTCGGCTCCAAAAAAGTTATTATACCAAACGCTTAACAAAGCTAAAACTACTGGGATATTTTTATCAAAATCAGCATTTTTAAAATGTTCATCCATTTCATTTGCACCACTTAATAACGCCTCAAAATTATCATAACCAACTGCTAAACTGATAGACAAACCTACTGCACTCCAAAGAGAAAAACGTCCTCCAACCCAGTCCCACATAGGGAATACATTGTCAGGATTAATCCCAAATTCAGTTACTTTTTGTAAATTAGTAGATACTGCCACAAAATGTTTCGCCACATCTTCCTGAGTTGCAGATTGTAAAAACCATTTTCTAATAGTTTCAGAATTTGTTAAAGTTTCCTGAGTTGTAAAAGTTTTAGAAACAATTACAAAAAGGGTTGTTTCAGGATTTAACTTTTTAATGATTTCGTTCACATGATCTCCATCTACATTAGAAACAAAATGAACATTCAAATCATTTTTATAATATTGTAAAGCTTCTACAACCATTGCAGGTCCTAAATCAGAACCTCCAATACCAATATTGACTACATCTGTAAAAGCTTTTCCGGTATAACCTGTTCTTTTTCCAGAAGTAACTTCGTTAGTAAAAGTTTTAATTTTATTTTTTACTTCATATACTTCCGGAATTACATTTACTCCATTTACATTAATTACCGCAGATTCTTTTGCTCTCAATGCTGTATGAAGTACAGCTCTGTTTTCAGTTTGATTGATTAATCCTCCTCCAAAATAATCTTCGATACCTTCTTTAAGCCCCATTTCATTGGCTAATTCAAGCAACAATTTTACCGTTTCCTGATTGATAATATTTTTAGAATAATCTATTAAAAAATCGTTCCAAAGGATGCTAAATTTTTCTGCTCTTGAAGCATCTTTGTTAAACATTTCCTGCATGGAAACGTTTTGTAATTCTTCAAAATGTTTTTCCAGCTTCTTCCACGAAGCTGTTTGAGTTGGATTTAGTGTACTTAAAGCCATCAGTATTTTGTTTTTAGTGTTTTTTAGATTTGCTCGTAAAAATACTGAAATTAGTTCGAATAGCAGGAAAATTTCCAACTATATAATTACAAAAACCAACCAGTTTGTAAATAAAAAAGGAGAAACAATTCTCTACAAATCGTTTCTCCTCTATGATTTTTTATATTCTTAACTATAAATTCCCAATACTGTCCAGCTCTCGTTTTAAAGGCTCTATCGTTTTCATAAATCGGGCCTTATTTCTACCTTCCATTGGTGTTCCGGTAGGCAATTTTAATTTTAACGCATCTACCTGTACTCCATTTTTCCAAAAACGATAGCACACATGAGGACCGGAAGCTAAACCTGTACTACCAACCCTTCCTATAACATCCCCCTGATTGACACGCTGACCACGTCTTACCAAAATTTTGGACATGTGTAAATACTGAGTTGCATAAGTTCCGTTGTGTTTTACTTTTACAAAATTACCATTACCAGCTGTATAACCAGTAGTTTCTACCACACCTGCTGCAGTAGTCATAATAGGTGTTCCGGTAGGTGCCGCATAATCGGTTCCTTTATGTGCTTTCCATCGGTGTTGTACCGGATGAAATCTATTCATTGTAAATCGGGAAGTAATTCGACTGAACTTAATAGGTGCTTTCAAAAAGAAATTTTTCATTGTTTTTCCTTCTTCGTCATAATAATCAACTTTTCCGGAAGATTCATTTTGAACAAAAGGAAATGCATACATGATTTTACCTTTATATTCAAAAAAAGCTGATTCTATATTACTTACTCCATTATAAATAGAATCGTTTATATAACGTTCATTAAAAGCAATTCCAAAACGGTCGCCTTTTTTTAATTTAAAAAAGTCTATTGACCATGAATAAATTTTTGTGATTTGACTTGCTAAATTAGCTTCAACTCCTGAGTTTGCAAGAGTTTCTGACAATGAACCTTTTAAAACCCCGGTAATAACTCTGCGTTTATACGTAACAGGTCTTACTTTTTTATGAGCAACTACAACAGAATCCCTTAAATCAAAAACATAATAACTCAAATCATTAGGTTCATAGACAAAAACCTGCAATTTGTTTGTCTTATCTTTAGAACGCAACATTGTATAGGTTTTATCCGGCCTTATGCTGCGAACATCAAAAGTATCTTTAATACTATTTACAATTTCATAGATTTTTCGGTCTCCAATATTTTGTCCCTCTATAATTGTCCCGAAAGTATCTCCTCTTCTAACCGTATCCTGAATTACATTATAGTCGGAAAAATTAAATCCAAAATCAGAATTATCTTTTTTACGAATTTCCTTTTTTACAACTTTTTCCACATCATTTTCTGAATCTGAATTTTTACAGGAAACTACTAAAGTCAGTGTAATTATAAATATTAAAACGTATTTCAAACTTTATTTTTTTATTCTATTCTACTTGTTTTTTATTTTCTTATTCAATTGGCTTCACTCGTCCTAAGAAAAAGTTTTTTTTGACACTTCGGACACATTAATTTTCTGCAAAGAAGCAATTAAAAACCATTTTGAAAATAAATTCAGAAAGCAAGTCGTTTATACCAAAGGAAAATTTGAATTGCTCATGTATGAAAGCATTATTTTAATTAAATTAAAAAAAAACTTACTGCACAATATTACATTCATTTTCTTTTTACTCTAAATGGAGCTTTCAAACCTTTGAAACCATCCAAATCTGCTTTCAACGAACCTACGGCCAAATCTGCTTTGATACGAAGTGGCAATCTATTTTCATCGTCAGAAACCCAAACTGTTAAACTCTCCTGTTCTTTAAAAACTCTACCCGACTGAACTAATGGTCTAAAAATCATTGAAGACACGACTCCAAATTTAGTTGTAATATCTTCACGTCCCATGAATTTTAACTTAAATTTTGTGGTTTCGTCATCAAAAAACATATCAATTTCTACAAACTCCCCAGGCTTAATCTTATCAATAGTAGGATAATTACGTAGATAATAAAAAGTGGATAAAATGTCTTGCGTGTTTTTAGGGATAACAAAAGTTTTTTCAGTTTTCCTTTTATAATCTTTTACAGTTACCCTATGTAAAGATTGATTAAAAAAACCTTCTTGATTTTTAGTATACCCTCCTTCGTTAATATTCCTAACAAATTGATAAGGACTCCCAGTTTCTTTATCAATATAACTTTCATAAATATCAACTACTTTAAAAAAAAAGCGTGACAAACCAGTAGTATAACCTTTGCCTACTACATGAAAAACTTTTTTATTATTTATGAAAGCGTCTTTAACTTCAAGAGTAGCATATCCTGCATTTACAAATCCGTAATGAACACGAAATTTAAACCATTCACCTACTACATAGGCATCATCGGAACGAGAATCAAAACTTGCGGTTAAAATCAATAATAGGAGTAGCATTATTTTTTTCATAATTTACTAAAATTTCTTTATTGATCTAAATGGCAAATTTTGTTCCAAATATATTAAAACAAAAAAACTCAGTCAAATAATGACTGAGTTTTTATGCTATTAACCAACCAAAAAATTATAAATTATTAAATTTATATTAAACCAAAAGGAAACCACCCCTCTTGTTTTGATATTACAAAGATATGGCAATAAAATGCGATTTCTACAACAAAAATTAAGTTTAACATAATTTTAAAACAAGATTCGGAAGATTTATGGTTTTTTTTTAAATATCATAAAAAAAGAGGTTATAAAAAATTAAAGTGATAATTTTTCATTTTCTTCCAAATGAAACAAAAGAGTAAATTCCACATTTATTTACATTTTTTAAACAAGAAAACATCAGGTTTGAGTCAAAAAAAGCATTTCAGACAAAAACCTGATGTTTAAAATTTCTATTAATTAAATAATTTCTAAAACGGAAAGCCTACACTAAACCAAGTATAACTGCTTTTTGTTTCGGGTGACCAACTACGTTTTATTTCAATAGGACCAATAGCTGTTTCTAAACCATAACCAAAAGCATAACCGGAAATTTTTGGAATGGAAACCCAATCTACAGTTGCAAAGATATCATTACCAATATTAGCGTAGTTTGCAGTAAAATTGATATGATTATTTTTAAAAACCTCATAATCTAAAGTCACCGCTGATTTTATATAACTATTACCCCCCAAACTTAAAAAGTCATAGCCGTAAAAATGACTAAAGTTATTAGACACATTATATCCATAACCTCCTAATATAAAATTAAAGAAAGAAACACTTTTATTACCAAAAGAAAATCCTGCTTCGGATTGAATCTTTACTGATCCTGACTTAAACAATTTAAAAGCTACTCCAAGATTAGCCTTGACAATCGAAAATGGATTAAATTCATTCGTATAATCTGAAGAATAAAGATAAGAGTGGATGTCTCCTGAAAAAAACCAACCTCTTTTAGGGAAAAACTTATCGTCTAAAGTATCATAATTTAAGCGCCCAAAAACACTAAAATAATCACTTTTGTCAATTTTAGATCCGGAATCATTTAAAGTTTTTGAATTAATGTTAAGGTATTTATATTCTAAACCACCTCCTATTAAAAAACGCTGTAAAAACATCGATTGAAAATACAACTGATTCGTAAGATCAACCATATCTACATTCAACGAATTAATCCCTAAATCTTCAAAATTCAAATTAGTTATTTGCCCTTCAATATTTCGATTAAGCTGATTCAAAAAAGACTTAAATCCAAGACTAATATTATAACCATTCTCAATATAATAATCAAAATTATACCTGAAGTTATCTCCCAAAATCACATCCAAAGAAGCCACATCATTTTTAAAAAAGTTTTTCTTATGAGTAAGATTTACTAAAACAGCACTTTTGTACAATCCGTCGTAATGTAATCCAAATTTCAAAAAAGAATCTACGGGATTCTCTTTTAACACTAAATTCAAATCGTCTTTTCCATTATTTTTTTCAAAAGAATAATCTATAGCACTAAAGTTTTCTGTTGCATTCAAATTATTAATCCCAGTTTGCAACTGGTCATAACTAATTTTAATTCCAGGTTTAAATCGCAACTTACCATAAACATATTCTTTAGTATAATTTTTTAATTTATTACAATTAATGTTGGCAATATCTAAGCTATCAACTCCATTAACCAATTTAGGTTTCTTATAATTATTAGCCTGAGCACCTAATTGTTTTAATCGTTCAAAAACCGAAAAAGCAGCCTCCTCGCCCCTACCTAGTATCTCTTTTCCGCTATCAAAAGACATTACACCATAATCCTTGATATCCGGCCGAATATAAATATCAGTTTTTAAAACATTCTCTTTCATTTTATCGATGGAATGAAGATTGGTAATTTGAACCAAAATCTTTGTAGCATCATTAAGCTGTTTTCTATCTAATAAATCGTTTTGAACATCTACACCTATAATAATATCTGCACCTAATTTTCTAACTTCATCGATAGGATAATTATTAACAACTCCGCCATCAACTAAAAAACGATTCTGATATTCTACAGGAGAAAACAAGGATGGAAATGCTGAACTGGCAATCATAGCACGTGCCAAATTTCCTTTGTTTAATACTACCTGTTCTCCGGTTTCTATATCAGACCCAATGCATAAAAACGGAATAGAAAGCTGATTAAAATCCCGTACATGTCTAACATCTCTGGTTATTCGGCTCAACAAATTAAAATTATACAAGCCTTTAGAAAGCGCATCTGGAATTCCAATTCTATATTTATTAAAAGGCAAAACAAGCGAATAAACCTCATCGTTTCTTTTCTCATAAAAATTTTTAGTTTGCCTTGGAATGTAATCACTTAAGAGCTCATCAAAATCGGTATTTTTAAAAATTGAATCCAGTTGAGCTGCATTATATCCCGCAGCATACAATCCGCCTACAACAGCTCCCATACTGGTTCCTCCAATATAATCAATTTTTATTCCGGCCTCTTCAATTACTTTAAGAACCCCTATATGAGCAAATCCTTTAGCGCCACCTCCACTGAGTACCAGTCCTATTTTTGGCCGGTCTTTTTTTTGAGAATACAAACTCAAGCCACTTAATAAAACAAGCAGTAAAAAGAAATACTTTTTCATAAAACAATTTCTATTTTAGAATTATATGCCTTTTGAAATAAACTAAGACATTGTGGTTTTGTAAAAATCGGTAATTTTTTTGGCTTTTGATACTCCTACAACGTCTGAAATTTCTTTTTCGGATGCTATTTTCAATCTTTTAACACTTTTAAAATGCTGAATAAGTTTTAACATCGTTTTTTCACCAATTCCAGGAATGGATTCCACTGAAGAATTTAATGCCGACTTACTCCTTTTATCTCGGTGATGTGTAATTCCAAAACGGTGTGCCTCATTACGCAAATGCTGAATAACTTTTAAAGTTTCCGATTTTTTATCCAAATAAAGCGGAACCGAATCACCAGGAAAAAACAATTCTTCTAATCTTTTTGCGATACCTATTATACTTACTTTCCCACGCAATCCTAAATCATCAATACTTTTTAAAGCCGAAGACAATTGCCCTTTACCACCGTCTATGATTATCAATTGAGGCAAAGATTCTTTCTCATCCAGCAGTCGTTTGTAGCGACGATATACCACTTCTTCCATCGAAGCAAAATCATTAGGCCCTTCAACCGTTTTGATATTAAAATGACGATAGTCTTTTTTACTTGGCTTTCCGTCTTTAAAAACAACACAGGCCGAAACAGGATTTGTTCCCTGAATGTTCGAATTATCAAAACATTCAATATGTCTGGGTTCAACCGGCAAATGCAAATCTTTTTTCATTTGAGCCATAATTCTATTCGTATGCCTGTCTGGATCTACAATTTGTAATTGCTTCATTTGTTCAATTCGATAAAACTTAGCATTACGAACAGACAAATCCAAAATCTGTTTTTTATCACCTAACTGGGGCACGGTAACTTTTATATGCTCACCTAAATCAACTGCAAAAGGCACAATTACTTCTTTTGACAATAACTGAAATCTTTCACGTAATTCTATAATTGCTAATTCTAGTAATTCTTCATCCGTTTCAGCTAATTTTTTCTTGATTTCCAAAGTATGGGATCGAATGATCGAACCGTGTGAAATTTGAAGAAAATTCACATAAGCAGCACTTTCATCCGAAATAATAGAAAACACATCAACATTCGTAATTTTAGGATTTACAATTGTAGAACGCGATTGATAATTCTCCAGAACTTCGATCTTTTCTTTAATCTTTTGCGCTTCTTCAAAATGCATTTGCTGAGCTAAATCCATCATCAACTTTCTAAAATCCTTTAAACTATCTTTAAAATTCCCTTTAAGAATTTCCCTAATAGCATTGACCTGTTTTTGATACTCTTCTAAGGATTCGTATCCTTCACAAGGACCTTTACAATTCCCAATATGATATTCAAGACAAACCTTAAATTTCCCGTTATCAATATTCGATTCGCTCAAATCGAAATTACAGGTACGCAAAGGATACAATTCTTTAATTAAATCCAAAATAGTACTTACCGTCTTAAAACTTGTATACGGCCCAAAATATTCCGAACCATCTTTAACCATTCTTCGGGTTGAAAATATCCTCGAAAAAGGTTCTTTCTTGATACAAATCCAGGGATAACTTTTATCATCCTTTAAATTGATATTATAACGTGGCTGAAGGGTTTTAATCAAATTGTTTTCCAACAAAAGCGCATCGGTTTCGGTAGGAACCACAATATGTTTTATGGTTACGATCTTCTTAACCAAAACATTCGTTTTAGCCGTATCATGAATTTTATTGAAATAAGAAGAAACTCGCTTTTTTAAATTTTTTGCTTTACCAACATATAAAATCTTACCTTCTTTATCATAATATTGATAAACACCTGGGCTGTCCGGTAAAGTTTGAATTTGAAGTTCTAATGCAGGATTACTCATAAAACAAATTTAACTTGAAAAACTACAATTTCCAAATTCTCAAAATATCAAGCCCACAATTAACTTTTTTGTAAAAAAATTAAAATTATCTTTGACAAAAATATTGATATCATGATTTATTGGAAAAAACTGACTCAAGAAGAACGAAAAGCAAGAATACAAAAAGCATTAGATGAAAATGTAAATTTCTCTAAAGATGCATCCCTTGGTTACCCTGCTTCAAAATTAGATGGCAAAGTATTTTATGATGATGCACCTTTTTTAAAAGATGCCCCTACATTACAAACTTATGTTGCCAATCCTAACCATATTGGATGCCATACTTTAGGAACTTCTGAAAGCGCATTCAAAGGTACACAAAAAATAGAACGTGAGGTACTAGAGGTTTTGGCTGTTGATGTTTTTAAAGCAGATCAAAAATCTATTGATGGTTACATTTCCCCTGGCGGTACAGAGGCAAACATTCAAGCCATTTGGATGTATCGTAATTATTTCATGTACAAAGAAAATGCAAAACTAGATGAAATTGTCATCTTAGCTTCTGAAGACACACACTATTCTATACCAAAAGGAGCCAATGTATTAATGCTGGATCTTATAAATATTCCTGTTTCTTTCAACAACAGACAGATTGACAAAACAGCATTAGAAGATATCATTATAAAAGCAAAAGATAACGGAAAGAAATATTTTATCATCGTTTCTAATATGGGAACCACCATGTTTGGTTCTGTAGACAACCCCGATGATTATACTGACTTACTCGAAAAACACCAAGTAGTCTACAAATTACATATTGACGGTGCTTATGGAGGTTTTGTATATCCGTTTAGCAACCAAAAATCAAGCATCAATTTTAGCAATCCTAAAATTAGCTCCATTACAATTGATGCCCATAAAATGCTACAATCACCCTACGGAACAGGTATTTTCCTTTGCCGTAAAGGACTTATTGAAAACGTACTAACTAAAGAGGCACAATATGTAGAAGGAATGGATTTAACTCTTTGCGGTAGCCGTTCAGGTGCAAATGCCGTAGCAGTGTGGATGATTCTATTTACTTATGGCCCTTACGGCTGGTTTGAAAAAATTTCTGTTCTTCAAATGCGTACGCAATTTTTATGCAACGAATTAGATCAATTAAATATCAAATATTTCAGAGAACCATTCATGAATATTGTTACAATTCATTCCGAATTTATTCCGAAAGAAATTGCTAAAAAATACGATTTGGTACCTGACCAACACAATGATAACAATAAATGGTATAAAATTGTATTAATGGATCACGTAGAAGTAGATCATTTGACTACTTTTATAAATGAATTAAAAACAGTAATACATGCTTAAGAAAGAATTACGTTTCAAATACAAATCACTGCGCAAACAACTTTCTGAAATTGACATCGAGGAAATGAGTTTAGCTATCTGCAATCAATTGTTGCAGCTAAATATTTGGGACAAAAATTATTTCCATATTTTTTTGCCAATTGTAGAACATCAGGAAGTAGATACCGAATTGATTTTACACTTACTTTCAGGAAAAGACAAAAATATCCTTATCTCAAAGTCGCATTTTGAAACCCGTGAAATGACGCATTATCTTTTGACTGATGGTACTAAAATCAAAAAAAACGAATACAATATCCCGGAACCTGTAGATGGAATTGAAGTTCCTTCTAGCAAAATAGAAGTAGTTTTTGTCCCTCTTTTAGCTTTTGACCAAAAAGGAAATCGGGTGGGCTATGGTAAAGGATTTTATGATAAATTTTTAAGCGAATGTCAATCGAATACCATCAAAATAGGACTTTCATTCTTTGAAGCCGAAGATGAAATCGAAGATGTTTTTGAAAACGATATTCGTCTTGATTATTGTGTAACTCCAAAAACAATATACCAATTCAACTCATAAAAAAAACCGGCATCTGA